>JAKSRB010000001.1 GCA_024403825.1 Ruminococcus sp.
AATTACAAAAAGCGTGCAAGTTTTTTCTGACTTACACACTTTATTTTACACTCTCTATCAAGCAGTAACAAAAAGAATATTTCAATAACACCTGAAAAAATAAACGACATAAAGGAAAGATTATTTAACATAGGTGTAAAAAATATTAATAATGCAGAAAAACTTACAACAGATAAGGTTATAGAACCATTTATTGAACAGTTGGAATTGTCAAAAAAGAACTATGATAAAATGTTTTTTAGAATAGATTTGATAGATTTAGATGTAAAAGATATTGCACAGGTTACACCTGCAAATGTTTTGCAACTTAATTTAAAATATTTCAATACTTTAGAAAATATGAATAATGTAATAACAGAGTTTATTAATAAAAAAATTCTAAATGGTGCAGATATAAAATACATAGCCACACACGAATGGGGACACTTTATTTCTGTAAAAGATTTACAAAATTTTAAATCGCCTATGAATACATTATATAAAAGGACAAATTTGAAAAAATTTGTATCAAAAAATTCAGCTAAGAATGTTTATGAGTTTGTTGCAGATGCAATAGCTTGTAAAATTAATAATATATCTTGCAATCAGGCAGATAAAGCGGTAGAATACTACTTACAGGAGGTGTTAAAATGAGCTTTTCTAAAATTGTAAAATGCGAAACTTGTATGTACTATGAGGATAACAATAATCTTTCATATCCAACATGTAAAGCCTACCCAACAGGAATACCAACAAGGATTTTTTCTGAAGAGAAAAGCCACGATAGACATAGACCATTTGATAAAGGTTATAGGTATGAGCCTAAAGAATAAATTAACTAAGCATTAACGAAAGTTAGTGCTTTTTTATACTCAAAATTGAAAGGAGATGAGAATATATGAAAATCAAAGTAATTCAGCCGTTTAATGACAAGGAAAATGACCTTGCATTTCGTGACATTGGCACAGTGCTTGAGGTTACAGAGCAGAGAGGGCAGTTTCTCATTAGAAAAGACTATTGGAGAATATCTGACAGCCACATACTGTATAAGACATTAACAAACAAATACCTTGCATCAGTGGGATATGATGACATACTCCAGAGATACAAGGTACTGCACTTAAATTATTAAAGCTTTAAAATCAGATTTTTAATGTTTTGATAGAATCAAATTCATCAAGGATTTCCTTTTCAGGCTTTTTGGTACAGAGTGAAACTACAAGATTTACTATAAGACCAAATGCAAAGCCTAAGATAAGAGAATAAAGTCCTGTTGATGCATATAATGTTTCTCCGCCAGCAACTGGAATATAGTCCCAGAAAATTACTGTTAAAGCACCAACTGCCATTCCACTTACTGCACCAGCAAGTGTTGACCTCTTCCAGAAAAGTGCAAGTAAAATAACAGGTCCGAATGCAGAGCCAAATCCTGCCCATGCGTCAGAAACAAGTCCCATTATACTTGAATTAGGGTCGAGTGCAATGAAAAATGCAATTACTGCAACAACTATAACAGCGATTTTACCAACAAAAAGTGCATTTTTCTCAGTAGCATTTTTCTTAATTACCCCTTTATACATATCCTCTGAAACAGCAGATGCAGTTACAAGAAGCTGACTGTCTGCGGTTGACATAATTGCTGCAAGAATACCACAAAGGAAAATGCCACCGATGAAAATTAGTAAGCCATTTCCTGAGAATAGCTGTTGAATAGTTCTGATAAATGATGTTTCACTTGTAGCAGATGTAAGCTCAGTTGTGAGGTATCCTCTTGAAACAAGACCGATACAGCAGGATGCGATAAGTGAAATTATTACCCAGACAATTGCAACTTTTCTTGATTTTTTGATTTCGGCATCACTCTTTACAGCCATAAATCTTATAAGGATATGTGGCATACCAAAGTATCCAAGTCCCCAAGCAAGATTTGATATAACGCTTACTGCTGAAATAGTAGAACCGTCATCATTCTTAACAAAGCTGAGGAAGTTAGCAGGATTCTGAACACCTTTTGCAGAAAGTGCAGAAGCAAATCCCTCATTGTATGTAAGTGCAATGTAAGCAAAAATAGGTACAGTCATTATTGCAATAAGCATAAGCATACCTTGGATAAAGTCGGTAGTACAAACAGCCTTAAATCCGCCCATAAATGTATAAATAAGAATTACTAATGCGGCAATTATAAGTCCGATTAAATATACATTTTCATAGTTTTCTTCGCTTGAAAAAAGAGTTGCAAAAAGCTTTGCGCCAGAGCTGAATGCAGATGCTGTATATACTGTGAAGAATATTGCAACAATTACAGCGGAAACAATTTTAATTATGCCTTTTTTGTCACGATAACGATTTTGGAAAAAGCTTGGAATTGTAAGAGAGTTTCCGGCAACAATAGTATATTTTCTAAGTCTTGCAGAAACAATATACCAGTTTAAAACCGTACCGATGAGCAGACCAATGGCAATCCAAACTTCACCTGTTCCAGCAAGGTAGATAGAGCCTGGAAGTCCCATAAGAAGCCAACCACTCATATCTGATGCCTGTGCAGAAAGTGCGGCAGTCCAGCCACCGAGATTTCGTCCGCCAAGAAAATAATCTTCGTTGTTTTTGGTGCTTTTTGAATACACTACACCAATGATAATCATCATCAGCATATATGCAACAAAAGCACAAATAACAATAATATTGTTTGTAGTCATATTTTTCCCCCTGTATATAATAATCTCTTATATAATACCAAATTATTCATTAAAAAGCAAGTTTTTTCGTGCTATTTTGTTGTTTTGGAATATAAAAAATTAATCCTCAAAATTCTTCATTAGAATTTGAGGATTAATCTATTATTAAACTATACGGTCGCTTTTGAGATTGTATAGTATAAGCTTGCCTTTTTTCAGAGTTTTTGGAATATTGATTATTCTTTGATTTGAAGAGCCTTTAAAAGAAAGACTAATATCGTATAATTCCTGCACAAATTCTCCATCAACAAGAATATCTATATATGAAAGCATTTCATCAGTGTATTCGCATCTTGCTCTGCTATCGGATAACAATTCCTTATCAAGTCTGTATCCTGTATAACACCATATTGTTTTTTCAGGATATATTTCCTTTACTTTTTTTATAAAGGGGAGGAGTATTGCCTGATTTTCCGGTTCAAACGGCTCTCCACCGAGTAATGACAATCCGTCTATATACTCAGGTTCAAGCATTTTTATTATTTTTTCTTCTGTTTCTTTTGTGAAGGGTTCTCCATATGAAAAATCCCATGTTTCAGCATTGAAACAGTTTTTGCAATGGTGAGTACAACCAGATACAAAGAGTGATACTCTTACTCCCTCACCATTTGCAATATCACAATTTTTAATATTTCCGTAATTCATCAGAGATGAAGCACCCTTTCACGAATTTCCTGTGTTCTGCCCTGATTCCAGAACTGTGTTCCAATATAACCGCAGGTTCTGCGTGCTACATTCATTTTGTCCTGATTTCTGTTACGACACTTAGGACATTCCCATAAAAGCTTTCCGTTTTCTTCTACTATGCTTATTTCACCGTCAAATCCACATTCCTGACAATAATCGCTCTTTGTATTTAGCTCAGCATACATTATATTATTGTAAATGAATTTGATTACCTGTAATACAGCAGGAATGTTGTTTTGCATATTTGGTACTTCTACATAGCTGATTGCACCACCGGTTGAAAGTGCCTGAAACTGTGACTCAAATTTAAGCTTTGAAAAGGCATCTATCTGTTCGGTAACATTTACATGATAGCTGTTTGTAATATAGCTTTTATCTGTAACTCCCTCAACTATGCCGAAACGCTTTTGAAGACATTTTGCAAATTTGTAGGTTGTACTCTCGATTGGTGAACCATATATACCAAATGCTATGTTTGTTTCTTTTTTCCACTTTTCGCAGGCTTCATTCATTTTTTTCATTACGAGCAATGCAAAAGGTGTTGCCTCAGGGTTTGTGTGGGATTTTCCTGTCATATATTTTACACATTCACAAAGTCCTGCATATCCGAGTGATATTGAGCTGTAACCGCCATAAAGCAGTTTATCAATTTTTTCACCCTTTTTAAGTCTTGCCAAAGCACCATACTGCCATAATATAGGTGCGGCATCTGATAGAGTACCCTTTAAACGGTTATGACGGCACATCAATGCTTTATAGCATAATTCAAGTCGTTCATCAAATATTTTCCAGAATTTTTCATAGTCACCGCCTGATGAAAGTGCTACATCAGGAAGATTTATTGTAACTACACCCTGATTAAATCTGCCGTAAAACTGATATTCACCTTTTTCATTTTTCCAAGGACTTAATGCACTTCTGCAGCCCATTACAGGGAAACAGTTGCCCTCTTTAAGCTCCTTCATCTTCTTTTCAGAAATATAGTCAGGAACAAGTCTGCGTGATGTACACTTTGCGGCAAGCTCTGTTAAATAATAATACTTTGAATCCTTGTGAATGTTGTCCTCTTCAAGTACATAAATAAGCTTTGGAAAGGCTGGTGTTACCCATACTCCTGATTCATTTTTTACACCCTGATAGCGTTGTTTTAGAGTTTCTTCAATAATCATTGCAAGGTCATATTTTTCCTGCTCGTTTTTAGCCTCGTTAAGATACATAAATACTGTTACGAATGGAGCCTGACCGTTTGTAGTAAGCAGTGTTACAACCTGATACTGAATTGTCTGTACACCACGATTAACCTCTTTGCGGAGCCTTCTTTCAACTATATTGTTGATTTTTTCTTCAGGAATGTCACAATCAAGATACTCGATTTCCGCAAGAGTTTCTCTGCGGATTTTTTCTCTTGAAATTTGTACAAAAGGTGCAAGATGTGCAAGGCTTATGCTTTGTCCGCCATATTGGTTACTTGCAACCTGAGCAATTATCTGAGTGGCAATGTTGCAGGCTGTTGAAAAGCTGTGTGGCTTTTCAATTAATGTATCGCTGATTACTGTACCGTTTTGAAGCATATCTTCAAGATTTACAAGGTCACAGTTATGCATATGCTGTGCAAAGTAGTCAGAATCGTGGAAATGAATAATTCCCTGCTTGTCAGCTTCAACAATATCAGGCGGAAGCAACATTCTTCTTGTTAAGTCACGACTTACTTCACCTGCCATATAGTCACGCTGAACGCTGTTTACAGTAGGATTTTTATTTGAATTCTCCTGCTTTACCTCTTCATTGTTACATTCAATCAGCGATAAGATACGGTTATCGGTTGTATTTGACTTTCTGATTAGAGAACGAGTATAGCGGTATCTTACATATCGTCTTGCCAGCTCAAAAGCCCCCTTTGCCATAAGCTGGTCTTCAACCATATCCTGAACTTCTTCAACCGATACTGCTCGTTTGATTTTATTACATTTATATTCCACATAATCGGCAACATCTGTAATTTGCTCTTCAGTAAGAAATCTGTGGTCAGATGAATTATTTGCCTTTTTTACGGCATTAATGATTTTTTCAATATTAAAATCTTCCTCTGAACCATTTCTTTTAATAATTTTCATTAATAAATCTCCTTCCTTTATAATTTTAATTTATTCAAAAGTTAGTTAATGTTATATGATTATGGTTTGAATTTTCAGGAACACAATATCTTGTATTGTGCCTTGGAAATTATACTACAAAACTTTTAAAAATTCTGTTGCACCTGCAACAATTATGATGTATAATATATTTATCAAATCAATATATAGTAGCTAAATAAAATAAAATACACATTATGAGGTGCTTGCTTTGTATAATTTATTAAAATCCCTCAATTACGATAATTCTGAAATTATGATATTAAGGGAGTATCTTTCTCCTGTTCAGCGTAAATTTAAAAGAGGAGAAACAATTTCAATTTGCCGTCCATCTGATGATACAATAGGTATAGTAACAAGCGGAACTGCATATCTTATTACAATTAATAATGAAGGACAACGCAGAATACTTGAATATTATCAGCGTGGCAATGCTTTCGGAGGACATTTTGTACCTTTTACCGACAGCAGAGAATGTTATTTAACGGCAAAAACAGAATGTTGTGTTGATTTTGTAAGATATAGTAAGATGATAGCCTGTAATAATCCCAATATTACAAGATATGGCAATATAACAAATCACTTTGTATCATCAAACATAAAAAAGGCCCTCATACATTCTGATGTGCTTTGTCAGCAAAGCCTTAGAAATAAAATTCTTACATTTTTTGATTATTTAAGTTCAAATAAAAATAGTAAAAGCTTTACAATTCCGCTTACACTTTCAGATATGGCTGAATATTTATCAGTTGACAGAAGTGCGATGATGCGTGAAATCAAAAAGCTTAATGATGAAGGGGTAATAAAATCTGAAAGGCGAAAAGTAACAATACTATAGATTATATCAGTGTATGATGTACATAATTATAAGGAAAATCTTAGGATTTTCCTTTTTTGCTTTTTAGTATTCCTTTTTGCGACATATATCATAGCATAAAAAACTGAGAAAATTTTTCCTTGATAACATAATAAAAAAAGATTTGCAAAAGCTATTATAAGCGGTTAGATGTTATGAAAGATTGTGAATGAGTTTGAATGATATTGAGCTTACTGTATGTTAATATACTTGAAATTTATGTATAAAGTATAATAAGTATACAAAATTAGATTAACAGGATAAAAAATATTTAAAAAATAATGAAAGAAACTGAATGAATTTGCTTGACTTTCAAAAAATGTATGGTATAATCATAATCAAGAGGTGAACATAAATGCTCACACAGGAACGCTATCAGAAAATACTTGAATTACTAAGTGAGAAAAATGCGGTTACAGTATCTGAGCTGACAGGTTTGCTGGGAATTTCTGAATCGACAATAAGACGAGATCTTAATTCACTTGCAGAAATGGGAAAACTGAGAAAGGTTTTTGGCGGTGCCACATCAATCAACAAAACCTCTGGTATTGATGAGGAATCTGTAAACAACCGAGAGCTTGTGATGAGTGAGGAAAAAAATGCCATTGCTAAGTATGCAGCTACATTAATATATGATGATGACTTTGTTTATATTGATGCAGGTACTACTACATCAAGACTTATAGATTATATAAATAATTATAAGGCTACTTATGTTACAAATGGCATCTCACACGCAAGAAAGCTTATTCAGAGAGGCTTAAATGCCTATATCGTTGGAGGAAAAATGAAACCTATTACTGAGGCTGTTGTTGGTGCAGAGGGAATTTCAAATATAAGAAATTTTAATTTCACTAAAGCTTTTATGGGTACAAACGGAATTGATATTAATGTAGGTTTTACAACCCCTGATATTGAGGAAGCTTTAATAAAGGAAGCTGCAATTAATAAAACTTATATGTCCTTTGTACTTGCTGATAGTTCAAAATTTCTGAAAATATTTCCTGTTACATTTTCTCCACTAAGACATTGCTGTATTATAACCGATAAGCTGAACGATAAACGCTTTGAAAATGAAACTGTTATAAAGGAGGTAATGATATGATTTACACAGTAACTCTTAATCCGTCAATAGATTATATAGTAAGGCTTGATGAGCTTAAATCCGGAATAACCAACAGAACAATCGCAGAGGAATATTACTACGGTGGCAAAGGTATAAATGTTTCGTGCGTTCTGGCAGAGCTTGACCTTGAAAGCACAGCGTTTGGATTTGTGGCAGGCTTTACAGGCGAAGCTATTGAAAAGGGAATACGAAATGATAAAATTATTACTGATTTCATAAAGCTTAAGGACGGTATTTCAAGAATAAATATAAAAATCAAAGCGGGTGAGGAAACAGAAATTAATTGTCAGGGACCACATATTGAAGATAGTGAGCTTGACAGATTAATTGCTAAGGTTGAACGCATTGCAGATGGCGACACCATTGTTATCGCAGGAAATGTTCCCAATACAATGCCTGATGATGTATATGAAAGGATACTTGAACGAATTAAGCATAAAAATGTAAGAATAGTTGTTGATGCAACAAAAAAATTATTGCTTAATTCACTTAAATATAAGCCTTTTTTAATTAAGCCTAATCGTCAGGAGTTATCTGAGATTTTTGGTGTTGAAATACAAAGTGAGGAGGATATTGAAAAATATGCCAACTCCTTGCAGAGTATGGGAGCAAAAAATGTCTTGATTTCGCTTGGTGGAGATGGTGCAATGCTGATTGATGAATTTGGCAATAAGCACAAGGCTGGAGTACTGAAAGGCAAGGTGCTGAATACTGTTGGTTCAGGAGATTCAATGGTAGCCGGATTTATTGCAGGATATGAAAAGGAAAAGGATTATTCATATGCATTGAAGCTTGGAAGTGCCTGTGGAAATGCAACAGCGTTTTTAAGCGGACTTGCAACAAAGGAAAAAATCAATGAATTGCTTGCAGAATTTTAGTTGATTTTGCATTTAGAATTAAATATTTATAAAAAGGAGAGTTGGTTTATGCGTATTACTGATTTATTGAAAAAGAACGGAATTGCTCTTAATGTAGCATCAAAGAGCAAAAAA
The DNA here is from genome assembly GCA_024403825.1 of Ruminococcus sp. Taxonomy (GTDB): domain Bacteria; phylum Bacillota; class Clostridia; order Oscillospirales; family Acutalibacteraceae; genus Ruminococcoides. The sequence goes on from JAKSRB010000001.1 coordinate 8,508, forward strand.
GAAGCGATTGATAAGCTTGTTTCTTTGCACGAAAAGTGTGGAAATCTGAAAGATGTATCTGTATATAAACAGGGCATTCTTGACAGAGAAAAGCTTGGTACTACAGCCGTAGGAATGGAAGTTGCTATTCCACACGCTAAAAGTACAGCAGTAAAAGCACCTGCACTTACAGCGATAACTGTTCCAAATGGTGTTGACTATGAAGCTCCTGACGGTCAGCCTTGTAAATTGATTTTTATGATTGCGGCAACTACAGACGGAGATGTACATCTTGAAGTACTTGCAAGATTGATGCAGTTGTTGATGGATGAGGAATTTACAGCAGGACTTAAGGCGGCAAAAACAGTTGACCAGTTTTTAAGCATAATTGATAAGAAAGAAACTGAAAAATTCCCTGATGAGCCAAAGTCAGCTCCTGCAAAATCAGGCTACAGAGTTCTTGCAGTTACAGCTTGCCCTACAGGCATAGCACATACTTATATGGCGGCAGAATCACTTGTTAAAGCAGGTGAAAAGCTTGGTATTACAATAAAGGTTGAAACAAATGGTTCAGGCGGTGCAAAGAATGTTTTAACTGCTAAGGAAATCGCTGAATGTGATGGTATAATTATTGCGGCTGATAAGTCAGTTGAAACCGCAAGATTTGAAGGCAAGCCTGTTTATTCAACAAAGGTTGCTGACGGTATTCATAAGCCTGAGGAGCTTATTAAAAAGATTATAAATGGTGAAGCAGCAGTTTACCATTCAGATAAAAAGGCTGAGGCATCTTCTTCAGATAATAATGAGGGTGCAGGCAGAAAAATCTATAAACACCTGATGAACGGTGTTTCACATATGCTTCCATTCGTTGTTGCAGGCGGTATATTTATTGCACTTGCATTTTTGATTGATACAATCTGCGGATATGGTTCAGATACAAGCGGAAGCTTTGGTTCAATTACTCCTGTTGCTGCGTGGTTTAAGACAATAGGTGGATATGCATTTAACCTTATGGTTCCAATACTTGCAGGATTTATTGCAATGTCTATTGCAGATCGTCCAGGCTTACTGGTTGGTCTTGTAGGTGGTTTACTTGCTACAGGTGGTTCAACATTTATTGCTCCTGGTGGAGATGTTCCGTCTGGCTTCCTCGGTGGTTTGCTTGCAGGCTTTGCTGGTGGCTATATGATGCTCGGTATTGAAAAGCTTTGTGATAAGTTACCTCCGGCTCTTGAAGGTATTAAACCAGTTCTTCTGTATCCATTACTCGGACTTGGCGGAATTGCAATTATTATGTGTGCTGTAAATCCGATTATGGGACTTATAAATACTGGTATGTCAAATGCTCTTACTGCAATGAGTGAAGTTGAAGGTCTTATGATTCCACTTTGTGCATTGCTCGCTGCTATGATGGCTATTGATATGGGTGGTCCTTTCAATAAAGCAGCATATGTATTTGCTACAGGTATGCTTTCTTTCCAGACAGATTCAGCTTATATGATTATGGCTGCTGTTATGATTGGCGGTATGGTTCCTCCGATTGCTATTGCACTTTCAAATACATTCTCAAAGAATAAGTGGACTCCTGAGGAAAGAAAAAATGCTACTGTAAACTATATTATGGGACTTTCATTCATTACTGAGGGTGCAATTCCATACGCAGCAGGTCATCCACTACAGGTAATTCCAAGCTGTATGGTAGGCTCAGCTGTTGCAGGTGCTTTGTCAGCTCTCTTTGGCTGTACATTAAGAGCACCTCATGGTGGTATATTTGTATTTGCAGTAGTTGGCAACTGGTATTTCTACATTCTCGCACTTGCTGTAGGTGCTGTTGCAGGTATGCTTATGCTTGCAGTTCTTATGAAGAATGTTGCTAAGAATGCTGAATAAAATTAAATATGAAGTTATTTTTACTCCCTCTCTGAGCGGAGGGAGTAAGGTTTATTAAATTATTAAAATAAATAAGTTTTTAAAAGGAGAAATTTATTATGGTATCAAAACAGCTTACACTTGTAAATGCACAGGGTTTTCATATGCGTCCGGCATCAGTTTTTGCAACAGCTATGGGAAAGTATCCTTGTGATGTAACAATTAAATTCAATGGAAATGATGTAAACGCAAAAAGCTTGCTTAATATCATTGCTGCTTGTATAAAGTGCGGTAGTGAAATAGAGGTTGTATGCAGTGGCGAAAAAGAGGAAGAGGCTCTTGCTGAGGCTGTACAGCTTATCGAAAGCGGACTTGGCGAATAACCATAATATTATAAGTTGAGATAGATTTTCCTCATACAATTTTTGTGTGGGGAAAATTTTGCAAAGTGATTAAAACGAGGTGAATTATATGTTAAAAGGTACAGCGGCTTCTGAGGGTATAGGTATTGGAAAGGTTTTGGTAATTGAAGAACATTCACTTGAATATACACCGAAAACAGTTGTTGATACAGAGTCTGAATTAAGCCGATTTGAGCAGGCGGTTGAAAAATTCTGCGAAAATACAACTGAACAGGCTGAGGCTATCAGAAAATCTACAGGTGACAAGGAAGCTCAGATACTTGAAGGACATATTCAGATAATAAAAGATCCATATCTGATGAGTGAGATTGAAAAGCTTATATCAGGCGGAATGTGTGCAGAGTCTGCATTGGAGCAGATGTGTGATTTATTTATAACAATGTTTTCTGCCGCAGATGATGAGCTTACAAAACAGCGTGCCGCTGATGTAAAAGATATAAAAACTGCAATTTTAAGTATATTGCTTGGAATACAGGAACTAAAAATCAGCGATGCACCAAAAGGCACAGTACTTGTTGCGGACGAGCTTACTCCTTCAATGACGGCAGGAATTGTAAAAGAAAATATTGTAGGTATTGTGACTCAGACAGGAGGAAAAACCTCACATTCCGCAATTCTTGCAAGAGCATTGGAGATACCTGCGGTTTTAAGCGTTGAAAATGCGGTAGAAATTCTGAAAAATGGTCAGGAAATTGTTGTTGACGGAAGTGACGGTATTGTAATAACAAATCCTGACAGCAATCAGATTAAAGAATACACAGCCAAAAGTGAAGCCTTTATACAGGAACGCAGAGAGCTTGAAAAATACAGAGGTCAGAAAACTGTTTCAAAAAGCGGTGAAGAGTATGAGTTATTCTGTAATATCGGTAAGCCTGAGGATGCAGTAAAGGCAATGGAAGCAGACGGTGAAGGAGTTGGACTTTTCAGAACGGAATTTTTATTTATGGATAGAAGTTCAATTCCAACCGAAGATGAGCAGTTTGAGGCATACAAAAAGGCAGCTCTTATCTTAAAAGGCAAGTCACTTATAATCAGAACTCTGGATATTGGCGGAGATAAGGATTTACCATATCTTGGACTTGAAAAAGAAGAAAATCCGTTTATGGGATTCAGAGCAATCAGATATTGTCTGAAAAATTCAGAATTATTCAAAGCTCAGATAAGAGCAATTCTCAGAGCAAGTGCATTTGGTGATGTAAAAATAATGTTCCCATTAGTTACAACAGTTGATGAAGTGAGAGCAGGCAAGAAAATAGTTGAAGAGGCAAAGCTTGAACTAAAGGCAGAGAATATTGCTTATGATGAAAATATCAAGGTTGGAGTTATGATGGAAACCTCTTCAGCGGCAGTAATTGCTGATTTGCTTGCAAAAGAAGCTGACTTTTTCAGTATAGGAACTAATGATTTAACTGGATATACAATGGCTTGTGACAGAGGAAACAGTGATGTTTCATATTTGTATTCAGCATTACAGCCAAGTGTACTCAGGTTAATAAAGAATATAATCAAATGTGGAAATGAAAATAATATTCCTGTAGGAATGTGTGGAGAGGCAGCGGCAAATCCTCAGATGATACCGTTATTGATTTCATTTGGACTTACAGAATTTAGTGTTTCAGCACCGTCAGTATTAAAGGTTAGAAAAAATATATCAAAATGGACAAAATCAGATGCAGATGCGGTTGCTGAAAAGGTAATGGCACTAAGTACAGAAAAAGAAATTGATGAATTTTTAAAATCAATGATTTGACAATTAGATAAAAGGGTATGTGAAAAACAAATCTCACAAATAATAAGGCACTTAACCTCAAGTAATTAATTAAGGTTAAGTGCCTTTTGTAGTATAAAATAAAATGTAGATTTTTACTGATTTCCTAAAGCACAACAATAATTTTATAATATGTCTTACATAAATAATTTTTCTCTGAATAAAAACTATCTCTTTGCTCTTCAGCATAATTTAGTAATATCGTTACTTCTTCATCTGTTACTTTTTTATTACTAAATCTCGCTTTCTTAGCTATATAAGTTATATCATCAGGAATAATATTATGCTTGGTTAATCGTAATATATATCTATAAATATGTATTGCACTTTGGTTTGAATTTTTTGAATAAAATCTCTTTTTGCGAATTTTTAAAATAAATTTCATCCTCAAAAATATGGCTGATATTACTACAGCTAAAATCATTAGTATCTTAATTAATGGTACGAGTTTTAAAAATTCTGAATTTTTGCTATCTTTAGATGAAGTTCCACTTGTTGCAGGTGCAACAGACTCAGGCTGAATTGTAGTTTGTTGTGCCTCAGTAATATCAGCTTGTGTTGGTGTTGTGGTTGAATTTACTGTTGTTTCTTCTGTACTATTTTCCTCAGCTACGGTAATGTAGGTAGAGGGCGTTGCTTCGAGTGGTACCCAGCCAGAAGCATCATCATAATATTCAACCCATGCGTGTGCATTGTCACTTGTGACGGTTCTCCATTCTCCTGCACCCGTACGAATGGCATAACCGGTTACATATCTTGCAGGAATATTTAAGGCTCGCAATACAACTGTTGCGGTAGTCGCATAATGCATACAATATCCAATTTGCTCACTTTTCAAAAACCATACCGCAAAATCTTCTCCGTCTGGCATTTTTGGAGGTGTCAGGCTGTAGCTTGCATTTGAAAATATCTTATTTATAATTTCCTGTGGTTCGTCATCAGAAGTGATTTCGAGTGAATTTAGTGCTTCAATGACAGCATCTTTTGTCGATTGAGGTAATTGAGTATATGTATTCCTGGCAAAATTTATGTATTCGGAGTTGGGCGATGATGTTAAGCTAATATCATGTTGACTATAGAGAAGTTCAGCATACGATTGATAGGTTATTTCATAATTTGTAGATTTTTCATTGTTTTTTACGCAAATATCACCCATTATTTCAGTATCATCTGGAAGAAAAGAAGGATAATATGGGAGATATACTATATTACTTTTTTGCTGTGTAATTATTTTTAATGTGCTTTTTTTAATATGTTGCGAATTAGTTCTTATAAAGCTGTTAAAATCCTCAGGTAAGTTTTGAAACTCGCTGTTATCAAGAACATTCCATTGATTATCTTTATAATCTGCAAATGCTGTGCCTTTCAGATATAATAATTCATCCTTACTTGAATTTACACGCATTACAGGCTGACCTTTTTGAACAAAATCGCCAAGATTAGAAAGATTTTCATTTGTTTGAAGCTTTGATTTGAAGTCCGATACATTTGATATATCTGAGTTTTTGTTATTAATGCTATCAATTATCAATGAATATATTTTATCCTGCCATTCTGTGCGTTTATAGCCTTCTATGGGGTTGATTGAATAATTAAATATTGCAGTTAATGCGAAAACTATTACAGTTATTATGCTGACAATTCCAAGCTGTTTGGAGTTATTTTTTCTGACATTATCTGTAAAATATAGTGATACAAGTAAAATCACAACAAAAATTAAAGCTATGATTGATGGTAGTGTATTGATTAAAACAAAGCAAGGGATAAGCATTATTACTGAAATTATAATTACCGGTAGGGTAACACGAAAACGCATAAGACAAATTGTAAATATACCACACAATAACGCACAAACATAAATATAAAATACAGTTGCATCTGAAGAAATAATTTTTATTCCTGAAAATTTTACAGAGGAGGGGACATTAATATATACAGAGTAAACTGCCAGAATTTTATTTAAAACATAATTTAATTGTGAAATAACAGTTTTTATATTAATAAAAATTGATAATAGAAATGTTATGAATAAAACAGAAATACTAATCAAAAGTGAAGATACTTTACGAATGTATTTTGACTAGATAGCGAATATTCCAACAAAAATTGCGGTTGAAAAAATCAATAAAAAATTATTTACATTCAGATTAAAGGATGTAGTCTGACAGCTTACAAGACAAAATACAAGCAGAGCTGACAGCAGATAATTAACCGAAAATGACAATTTATTATTTTTCAAATTTAAATTATCTCCTCTCCTGTAGCTGTAATCAAAAATTCCATAAAATGATTTTTGTCAATATAATTTTTGTTTATCTGTATATTGTTATACAAATTTATTATGTATTCTGATAGTTCGTTTTTGCTGTTAATAGCTGTATAAAATGACGAACCAAATTCAGATATATTGCATAATATTCCGCAGTCAAGCATATATTCGGCAACATAAATTAATCTGCCTATAATGTCTGCATTTTCGACAGGGTTCTTTGTTAAATGAATACTTATTAAAGGCTTTTTTGTAATAGGTTGTGCTGGTTCTCTGACAATGATATTATCTGATTTGGTTGAAAGCTTCCAATGTATATTTTTGATATTGTCACCGCTTTGATATGAGCGTAACTCATAAAAATCCGAATAACCACCAATTTTGGGTTTATATCCGATTATATCGAGTTTTTCTATGTTAGGAAGTATGCTTGTTTTTTTAGACTTAGGAATTATCGTTGTGCTGAAATAGTGGTTATTCCTGACAGGAATAAAAAATAATCCCAGCATATCATAAACCCTGCAATGCTTAATATTAAAATTTATATATCCGCATTTTTCGGTAATTTTATCAAAATTTTCCGAAAAAGAATTATTTAGTCTTCCGCTAAATTTAATTATTAATTTACTTTTATATGAAGAAAATTGATTTTCGACCTTTAGAGTTATATATAAATCAGGACAAAATAAGATAGGATTTTTTAAGAATGATACATTAATTTTAAAATCTCTGTTCATTTCTGATTTTTCATTACAATATAAATTGATGCCATTAACCGCAGTATTTATCATAAATGGCAGGCTGAAAATAGCTGATATAAAAGGTAATGAGATTATAAAAATCAACAGATACCACGAAAACCAAGCATTATAAAAAATACTGAACATAAAAACTGCACTAAGAACTATTATATACATTAACAGATTTTTAATCATAAATTAAATCCTCGGCTTTTTGGTGTGAGCAAGAATATCCTTTAGAACAGCTTTTGTGTTAAGTTTTCTTTTAACTGCCTCAGAGCTAAGAATAATTCTATGTCCGATTGTGGATATAAAAATATTATCAATATCATCAGGCGTAACAAAATCTTTGTTTTGGGCATATGCAAATGCTTTTGACATATCAGCAAGTGATAGTGATGCTCTTGGACTTGCACCACGCAAAATAAGATTATTGTTTCTTGTTTTGTTTATAAGTTCAACTATATATGCTATAACTTCATTGCTTATATATATTTCACGAACCTCCTGCTGAATTTTAATAAGCTCTTCCTTAGTGATTATCTGCTTGATATTATCAAGAGGATTGCTTGTTGAACGATTTAATATCATTTGACATTCTGCGTTTTTATCTGGGTAACCCATAGAAATCTTTACCATAAATCTGTCAGTTTGGGAATCTGGTAAAAGCTGAGTTCCTGATGCACCAGAGGGATTTTGAGTTGCAATAACTGAAAATGGATTTTCAAGGGGATAGGTGATACCCTCAATAGTTACTTGATTTTCCTCCATAGCCTCAAGTAATGCAGATTGGGTTCTGCTTGAGGTTCTGTTTAACTCATCAGCAAGAAACAGATTGCAAAAAACTGCACCCTTATTAAAATGCATTTTACCGCTGATTTTATCATAAACTGAAAAGCCTGTTATATCAGAAGGCAAAGTGTCAGGAGTAAATTGCACTCTTTTATATTCAAGTCCTAAAGCTTTTGAAAATGCAACAGCTAAGGTAGTTTTTCCAACTCCGGGAATATCTTCAATAAGGATATTTCCGTTTGCGATAATGGCAAGCAATACTGTAATTATAGCTCGGTCCTTTCCATTAACAGCTTTTTTTACTTCATTCACAATATTTTGAAACATATTCATAATTAACCTCGTGGAATAATTAATATCTTGATTTTTAATTGCACTAACAAAATTAAAATTTATTATCTGAATTTACTACTTTATATTATAACAGCAAATTAATGCTTCTGCAATATATCGGATGATAATTCCAATTTATTAAAAATAATACAATTTGTATAAAATGCATCATTGTCACCAAAAATGAATTATACAAAATAATTTTCAACATTCAATTAAAAGTTACAAATGTGTAATAATTTAAATATTCAGCTTACTTTCATACTGCTTTTTACATACAAAATGACGAAAACAAGGTGTTTCCCTTTCAAAATAATTCCTTTTTTTATGAAATTGGCATTTTTTTTGAATTTTTTTGCAAGAAATTCTATAAATATATTGCAAAATTTAAAAAAGTATAGTATTATATATGTAGTCGGCGAAGGTGCTGCAACACATCAGACAGCTTAAGCCTTGCTGATGTGTTATTTTATGTGAATTAAATTTTATTAAAGGAGGAACTTACAATGTCATATGTAAGTGAACAGCTCGAGAAGCTGAAAGCAAAAAATTCAAACGAACCAGAATTTATTCAGGCTGCTACAGAAGTTTTAACTTCACTTGAACCAGTATTTGAAGCTAATCCAAAATATCAGGAGAACGGTATTCTTGAAAGAATTACTGAGCCTGAAAGAGTATTAATGTTCAGAGTACCTTGGGTTGATGACAATGGCAAGGTTCAGGTAAACCGTGGTTTCCGTGTACAGTTCAACAGTGCAATCGGACCTTACAAGGGTGGTTTAAGACTTCATCCATCAGTAAACCTTGGCGTAATTAAGTTCCTTGGTTTTGAGCAGATTTTCAAAAATTCTCTTACAGGTCTTCCAATCGGCGGCGGTAAGGGTGGCTCTGACTTTGACCCTAAGGGTAAGAGTGATAGAGAAGTTATGGCATTCTGCCAGAGCTTTATGACAGAGCTTTGCAAGCACATTGGTGCTGATACTGACGTTCCAGCTGGTGACATTGGTACAGGTGCTCGTGAAATCGGTTATATGTTTGGTCAGTACAAGAGAATCAGAAATGTATATGAAGGCGTTCTTACTGGTAAGGGTCTTAACTGGGGTGGTTCACTCGCAAGAACAGAGGCTACTGGTTATGGTCTTCTTTACCTCACAAATGCTATGCTTAAGGATAACGGCAAGAGCCTTGAGGGTGCTACAGTTTGTGTTTCAGGTGCTGGTAATGTTGCTATTTACGCAACTCAGAAAGCAACACAGCTTGGTGCAAAGGTTGTAACTCTTTCAGATTCTAATGGCTGGATTTATGATGCAGAGGGCATTGACTTAGATGCTATCAAGGAAATCAAGGAAGTTAAGAGACAAAGATTAACTGAGTACAAGAATTATCGTCCAAATTCAGAGTATCATGAAGGCAAATTTGATTGGTCAATTAAGTGTGATGTAGCTCTTCCATGTGCAACACAGAACGAGCTTAACGAGGAAGATGCAAAAAGACTTATCGCAAATGGTTGCTTTGCAGTTGCAGAGGGTGCTAATATGCCAACAACTCTTGAGGCTACAAAGCTTATTCAGGAAGCTGGTTTACTCTTTGCTCCTGGTAAGGCTGCAAATGCAGGTGGCGTTGCAACATCAGCACTCGAAATGAGCCAGAACTCACAGCGTCTTTCATGGACATTTGAAGAGGTTGATGCTAAGCTTAAGGATATTATGGAGAACATCTATAAGAATATCTCAGCAGCAGCTAAGAAGTATGGTCACGGAGGCGACTATGTAGTAGGTGCAAATATTGCAGGCTTTGAAAAGGTTGCAGATTCAATGATTGCACAGGGTGTTTGCTAATTATTGATTAATGCAGACAGCTATAGAAGCTAAAATTTAAAGTTATATAATATTTATAAACAAGCAATAGTGTTAAGCTGTTGCTTGTTTTTTAGTTTGATAATGTATGTAAATATTGTATTCTTGGTTAAATTTGATTAGATATTAAAGAATTTACTTTGAGAATTTACTTGATTATTTAACGCTTTGCTATTGCTTGCATATTTTTAATAATTGTGCTATAATAACTTAATTCATTTATGAATATTGATTTGATGTGTTTTATTATTTCTATCCTGAAAGGAAGTTGTTATGAAATCGTTGAATTTTAAAAAATTATTATGTGTACTGTTGTGTGGAGTTGTAAGCTCCGCAATTTTAATTCAGTTTTCAGGCTGTAATAAGTCACCTGTTGCAACTGCTGACGAGGCTACAAAGGATACTTTGAAAATTTCAACTGCTGACCAGGTAAGTACCGCTGATGAGGCAGTTTCTTCTGCTGAGGTTCTTGAACAGCTTGGATTTAATGCTCAGGAGTTAGGTATAAATCCTAATATATATAATGCTGATAACAAAGAAATAGGTTTTCAGCTTGAACAACCTCAAAATGGTGATACTGTTGCAATTTTACATACTTCTATGGGTGATATTACTATGAGATTTTTCCCTGATGAAGCACCAAAAACTGTTACTAATTTCATAAATCTTGCCAAAGGTGGCGGATATGATAATACTACTTTTTACAGAGTTATAAATGATTTTATGATTCAGGGCGGAGATGCTAATCAGGCAAGTTCATATGGTGCAGATTTTAATGATGAATTTTGCGACAAGCTTTATAATATAAGGGGAGCTGTTGCAATGGCTAATAATTCTGCTGATTCAAACAGTAGTCAGTTTTTTATCAATCAAAAAAATTCAGATTCTTTTGAAACTGAGGGCGGTTGGTCTGCACTTGAGCTTAACTGGGAAAATATTAAAACTCAGCTTATCAACTATAAAGGAACAAATTTAATTTCTTCTTATCTTGACCAGTATGGTGCAAGCTGTTACGATACTGACCTTGTTCCTGCAGAGGTAAGGGAGTTATATACAAAGTATGGCGGTAATGCTCATCTTGACGGGGCATTTAATATTGCTGACAGAGGTCATACTGTATTTGGTCAGGTAATCAGCGGTATGGAGGTTGTTGACAAGATTGCTGCTGCATCTGATCAGGTGGTAACTATAAAAAATGTTGAAATCTCAACATTTTCAGCTCCGACACCTACAGTTGAAACTACAAAGCCTACTGAAACTCAAAAAAGTGAAACAACAGTCGAAACTAAAAATAATGATTAATCATACAATGGAGGAGTTATGAACAATCGTCCTATTGTTGCAATAATGTATGATTTTGATAAAACTCTTTGTACTAAGGATATGCAGGATTATAGTTTTATTCCAAGCCTTGGTATGACAGAAGAAGAGTTCTGGCAATATGCAAACGCTCTTGGAAAAAGTCAGCATATGGATTCTGTACTTGCATATATGTATGCAATGGTAAAAATCTCAAATGATAAGAAAATTCCATTCAAAAGGCAACAGCTTGTTGATATGGGAAAGAATGTTGAATTATATTCTGGTCTTGATAGTTGGTTTGAGCGTATCAATAAGTTCGGTAATTCTCAGGGGCTGCAGGTTGAACATTATGTTATTTCATCTGGTCTTAAAGAGATTATTGAGGGAACATCAATATGTAATAATTTCAAAAGCATATTTGCCTGCGAATTTCTTTATAATGAAAATGGAAATGCTGTCTGGGCGAAAACAGATGTTAATTATACGAATAAAACTCAGTTTGTATATAGAATTAACAAGGGCATTCTTGATGTGGCAAATGATACAGACTTAAATCGTTCAATGCCTGATGACAGCAAAAGAGTACCTTTTTGTAATATGATTTATATTGGTGATGGATTGTCAGATGTGCCTTGTATGAAGATGATGAAAGCATATGGCGGATATTCGATTGCCGTATATCAGGAGCTTGACAGCAAGGTTGAAGAATTGCTGAAACGAGGCAGAACAGATTATATTTATCCTGCTGATTACAGAGAGGGAACAGGTCTTGATATAACGATTCAGAATTTAATCAGGAAAATAGCTATTGGTGAAGTTCTTTATAAAGAAAGCCAGAAACAAAAGAGATTTTTAAATGACTGAAAATTTACATAGTCCGACATAGAAAAGTAATTCTGTGTCGGATTATTTTTTGTTAATAATTGAAATATGGTATTAAACATTGATGATATGGAATAATAATTTTTGTTTTGAATTGATGCGTGATAATTTAAAATTTATTTCTTAATTAGCTTTAATAAACTGTAAATTTGTGCTATAATAATTCTGTATAATTTTACATACTATTTTTGAAAGTGAGTTGAAAAGATGAGTTGTATAAATAGAAATGAAATTGCAAATGGAGTATTTTTCAGTAGTATAAAGGATAGCCGTTTTAAGACTATGAAAATTACTGCAAATATTGTTGTACCTCTTTCAGAGGATACTGCATCTGAAAATGCTCTGTTATGCGGTGTGCTTTCACATTCCTGTAAAGAATATCCTGATTTTACTGCATTAAGTAAAAAACTAAGTTCACTATATGGAGCCGACCTTGAAACCTCAGTTCGCAAAGTTGGTGACAGACAACTGCTTAGAATTTCAGCAACAGGACTTGATGACCGTTATGCTTTTGAGGGTGACAGTATTGCTGAGGAGCTTTCTGAACTTTTATGCAAGGTTATTTTTGAACCTAATGTCAATAACAATGCTTTTAATTCTGAAGAGGTTGAGCAGGAACGCAGACAGTTACTTGACTTGATTGACTCTGAATTTAATGATAAAAGAATTTATGCTAATGGTCAGCTTATCAAAAATATGTGTGCTGACGAAGTTTATGGAATTAAGCGTTATGGTACAGCTGAAAAAATAAAGGCTGTTACAACAGAGTCACTTTATAAAAGCTATCAGAATTTATTGAAAACCGCAAAATTTGAGATTATGTATGTTGGTGACAGCTCACCTGAAAAAGCTGAGAATGTATTCAAATCAGCTTTCAGCAAGGTTGAACGCACACCTGCTGAGCTTTCAAATGATGTAGTTCGCAAAGCGGTTAAGCCTAAGCATATAAGCGAGGAAATGGAGCTTTCACAATCAAAGCTTGTTATGGGCTTCCGTACCAGTGTTGCTGTGCCTGACAAAGAAGTAAATGCTGTAAGACTTATGACAGCGGTATTGGGTGGAACTGCTAATTCAAAGCTTTTCTGCAATGTTCGTGAAAAGCAAAGCCTTTGTTATTACTGTGCTGCCAGATATGACAGATTAAAGGGTATAATGACAGTTGACAGCGGTGTTAATGGCGAAAATATCGAAAAAGCTGAGGCAGGTATTCTAAAAGAAATTGAAGATATGAAAAATGGTATTATTTCTGATTTTGAAATAGAATCCACAAAGCTTGCTGTTATCAATTCATTCCGTTCAACAAATGATACTGTAGGTGGAATTGAGGCATGGTATGTTAATCAGCTGTTTGATGATAAATTTCTGACAGTTGAAGAGCAATCAGAGGCTATAAATGCCATTACAAAGGAAGAAATAGTTGAGGCGGCAAAGAAAATTACTCTTGATACGGTATATGTATTAAAGAATAAGTAAGAGGTGGATTTTTATGAATATTAAAGAAATAAAGTCAGAGCGTGTTGGTGACAGCTATTATAAAATCAATCATCCATCAGGTCTTACAATTTATGTATATCCAAAGGAAGGTTATAATTCCGCATACGCAATATTCGGAACAAAATACGGCAGTATTAATACAAGTTTTTCGCTTGATGGGGGAAACAAAATTACTGTACCTGACGGAATTGCTCATTATCTTGAGCATAAGCTTTTTGAGTGTGAAGAAGGAGATGCATTTGTAAGATATGCTAAAACAGGAGCAAACGCAAATGCTTATACAAGCTTTGAAAAAACCTGTTACTTATTTGAATGTACAGAAAAATTTGATGAAAGTCTTGAAATTCTCCTTGACTTTGTACAAGAACCATATTTTACTGCTGAAACTGTTGCCAAAGAGCAGGGCATTATTGGTCAGGAAATAAAGATGTATGATGATTCTCCAGAATGGCGAGTAATGTTCAATATGCTTGAGGGTATGTATAAAAACCACCCTGTTAAAATTGATATAGCAGGTACTGTTGAATCTATTGCAGAGATTACTGCTGAAAAGCTGTATGAAATATATAATGTGTTTTATAATTTAAATAATATGGTTTTGTGCGTTGCTGGTAATGTAACTGTGGAGCAGGTTCTTAATACCGCTGACAAAATGCTTAAGAAATGCGAAAAGCACGACATTACAAATTATTTTGAAGCTGAACCGTATGAAATTTGTGAACCATATGTTGAGCAGAGTTTTTCTGTTTCAATGCCTCTATTTAATCTCGGATTTAAAGAAAAAGCTGATAAATTACTTAATGTTAAACAGCTTGCTTGTACTGATATTTTGCTTTCAATGATTGCATCTCAGACAAGTACACTTTACAGACAGATGCTTGACGAAAATCTGATAAACAGTTCGTTTTCCTATGAATTGTTTGAAGGTCCTGGATATTGTTCAGTAATATTTGGTGGTGAGTCAAGAGCACCTAAGCAGGCGGCTGAATGTATTAAGCAGTATATTTCTAAAATCAAAGCAGAGGGTCTTGATAAGGAAGATTTTGAAATTACTAAAAAAGCTGTTTATGGAGATGCTGTATCATCGCTTAACTCTGTAAGCTCAATAGCAAATTCAGTAATTAACTATCATTTTAATGATAATGAAATGTTTTCATATATTGATGCCGTTGCAGAGGCAGAATTTGAAGATATAACCAAAAGATTATCAGAAATGCTTGATGTAAATAATTGTACTTTATCTGTTGTTAAGCAGGCTGAAGAGGAATAATGTATGACTTATCATATTAAGTTTCCTGGATTTGGCTGGGAATTTGACATTAGTCCGGTAGCTTTTTCAATAGGGCAAAGGGAAGTTTATTGGTATGGTATTATTATCGCCTCAGGATTGTTGCTCTGTGTGCTTTATGCGAGCTTTTCTGCCAAAAGATTTAATGTTGACAGAGATAAGCTGATTAATTGTACTCTTGTTGGTATTGTTACGGCTATTATTGGTGCAAGATTGTATTATTGCTTTTTTCAATGGGATTATTACGGAAAAAATCCCATTGAAATTCTGCACATAGATAATGGCGGACTTGCCATTTATGGTGGAATAATCGGTGCATTGCTTGGTGGACTAACAGTTGCAAAAATTCAGAAAATGAAGATTATGCCTGTGCTTGATATTGCAATGAACAGCTTTTTACTTGGACAGGGTATAGGCAGATGGGGCAATTTTACTAATCAGGAGGCATTTGGTACTGCTACGGATTTACCTTGGCGAATGGTGAGCGAGGGGACAGACGGAATAGCTGTTCATCCCTGCTTTTTATATGAATCATTATGGTGTCTGCTTGGGTTTGCGGTTTTATATTTTTACGGAAAATATAAACAGAAATATGCAGGTCAGATTTTCTATTTGTACCTTGTTTGGTATGGATTTGAAAGAATGATAGTTGAGGGCTTGCGAACTGACAGTCTTATGATTCCTTTTGAATTTGCTGGCTATCAGTTGAGAGTATCTCAGGTTGTATCGTTCGTAATATTCCTTATTGGAATTATA
This sequence comes from Ruminococcus sp., assembly GCA_024403825.1. Classification (GTDB taxonomy): domain Bacteria; phylum Bacillota; class Clostridia; order Oscillospirales; family Acutalibacteraceae; genus Ruminococcoides. The sequence continues at coordinate 24,258 of JAKSRB010000001.1, forward strand.
TGCTTAATTGTGAATAAAAACAGAAAGGATTCCTTTTATGAAAATTATAGATGGAAAAATGGTATCGGCTCAGGTAAAAGAGTCCGTAAAGGCTGAAACTGCTGAGCTTATAGAAAAAAATGGAATTGTTCCGGGTCTTGCTGTTGTAATAGTAGGTGATGACCCTGCATCAAGAGTTTATGTAAATAATAAGAAAAAAGCTTGTGAATTGGTAGGCTTTAAATCAGAAGAGTATGCCTTGCCTGCTGAAACAACTCAGGATGAACTGCTGGAGCTTGTACATAAGCTAAATGATAAGGAAGATATTAATGGTATTCTTGTTCAGTTGCCACTTCCTGCTCATCTTGATGATAAGGCTGTAATTGAAGCAATCAGACCTGATAAGGATGTTGATGCATTTCACGCTGTTAATGTAGGTAAAATAATGCTCGGTGAATATGACTTTCTGCCTTGCACTCCTGCAGGTGTAATGGAAATGCTGCACGCTTATGAAATTTCTGTAAGCGGTAAAAACTGTGTTGTAATCGGCAGAAGTAATATTGTTGGTAAGCCAATGGCAATGCTTTTGCTCCATGAAAACGGAACAGTAACAATTTGTCACAGCAGAACAAAGAATTTAGCAGAAATTTGTTCTCAGGCAGATATACTTGTGGCAGCGGTAGGTAAACCGAAGTTTGTAACAGCTGATATGGTTAAAGATGGTGCAGTAGTAATTGATGTCGGAATGGATAGAGATGAAAACGGCAAGCTTTGTGGTGATGTTGACTTTGAAAATGTAAAAGATAAGTGTTCATATATTACTCCTGTTCCAGGAGGAGTTGGACCAATGACAATTTCAACCTTGATGAAAAATACACTTAAAGCCTGCAAGCTTCAGAATAATCTGAAATAAAATATAATACTTGGAATAAAATCACCGACTTTACAAAAAATAAAGTCGGTGATTATTTTGAAAAATTTAAAAAAAGATTTATCAATATTTACATTGGGCGGAGTAGTATATTCATTGATTGAAATATTATGGAGAAGGCGAACACATTGGACAATGGCGATTACCGGAGGAGTTTGCTTTTTGTCTTTGTATAAATTTTATAAGCATAACAAACTTATGGAGCTTTATAAAAAATGTGTTTGCGGAAGTGTTATAATAACTGCGATAGAGTTTATTTGTGGATGTATTGTAAATCTAAAGCTTAAAATGAATGTATGGGATTACAAAAATTGCAAATTTAATGTAAAAGGGCAGATATGTCCGCTTTATAGCTTTTTATGGGGATTACTTTGCCTTCCTGTAAGTATGCTTTGCAAATATATGAGCAACAATGAGCGATAAAAAACGCAGATTTGAGTTTTATCAAATCTGCGTCTGAAATTTTTAGATATTTTTATCGGTTTTGCTGTTTTTTGATATTTCAGAATTATTCTGTTCGTTGTCAATCTTTTTTACTACTACCTTTATAATTCTTTGGTCTTTAACCTCCATAATAGTAAACTTAAATCCCTCAAGCTCAATACTTTCTCTCTTATTAGGAATAGTACCAGCATTTTCCAGTATAAATCCACCAACGGTGACGCTATCACTTTCAATACTGTCCTCATCCATACCGAACAATTCAAGCAAATCATCAAATTCAATATCGCCATTTACAAGATATTCGTTCTTGCCGATTTGATAATAATTATGCTCAATTTCTTCGTCCTCGTCCCAGATTTCTCCAACGATTTCTTCAAGTAAATCCTCCATTGTCACAATACCAAGTGTTCCGCCATATTCATCTGTAACAATCGCCATATGTATTTTTGAGCGTTTAAAATAGCTAAGTATTTTCGATAGCTTTTGTGTTCTGAAAACAAAGTAAGGCGGAGCCATAATTTCCTTAATATCAGGAGTTCTGCCGTCTATCATACATTCAAGATAATCTCTTGTGTGCAGTACTCCAATTACATGGTCAATGGTATCCTCATAAACAGGCATTCTTGTATAACGGTTTTCAATTATTGATTCAATAATTTTTTCGTGGGAATCCTCAACATTTATAAATGTAACATCAACTCGTGGTGTTAAAATTTCTTCTGCTGTTTTTTCGTCAAAGTCAAGAGCAGAACGAACCATTTTGCTTTCACTTTCCTCAAGAACTCCCTCTTCTTCGATGCTTTCAACGATATATTTAAGTTCATTTTCGGTTACAGATGGTTTATCTCCTGAGCTTCCTGCAATTTTCAATGCTAAGGCTCTCAGCTTAAGAAATACAAAAACAAAAGGTTTGAAAATAATCATTAAAGCTTTTAGCATTCCAGCTGTTGACATTGAAAAGCTGTCGCAATGCTCCTTTGCAAGGCATTTTGGCACAACCTCACCAAAGGTCAAAACAAGCAGGGTTGTACTTCCTGTAGCTATAGCAGAGCCGAGGTCACCGAAAAGATTCAGGCACAATACAGTTGCAATAGAAGAACAACTGAGGTTTACAACATTGTTGCAAATTAATATTGTTGTCAGGGCATTGTCGAAATTCTCAATTACATATAGCGTAGTTTTTGCCTTTTTAACACCCTCGTCAGCCTTTTGCTGAATGCGGATTTTATTAACAAATGAAAAAGCTGTTTCAGTTGCTGAGAAAAAAGCAGAAAACGCCACAAGAATGAGTACAATAATGCCCATAATTATGTCTGATGTCAAAGTTTTCATCACTCCAAATAATTTTTCAATATTATACTACTATAATTCTTTAATATAATTATTGTTTTTAAGAAATATAAGGATAAAAAGATTGAAAAATTATTTATTCAATGCTATAATATATTATTATGCGTGCGTTGTGTGTCGATTAATGTATATAATCGGATAGCTTGTGTAGCTGTAATATACAGTATTTTTCTGAGTTTTGGTTTAATCTGATTTTGTTGGGTTATACTAAATTCGGAGGTGTATGTTTTATGGCACAGAAAAATAAACAGCACAAATCAAAGGATAATTTTGTAAAAAATCCTAATTCTGATGATAATCCACAGCAGATTGAGAATGACAGTCCGATTAGTGAAGAGCATACAGACCAGATTAATGAAACTGGTTCTATTCTGACTTCGCATAAGGACAGTACAATTCATTGCCTTACGATTATCGGTCAGATTGAGGGGCATTACATTCTTGCACAGAACAATAAGACAACTAAGTATGAGCATGTAATTCCGTTGCTTGTTTCCATTGAAGAGGACGAAAGAATTGACGGCCTGCTGATCTTGTTAAATACGGTTGGCGGTGATGTTGAGGCAGGACTTGCTATTGCTGAGGTTATATCAGGAATGAAAAAGCCTACAGTTTCCATTGTGCTTGGAGGAGGTCATTCAATAGGAATACCGCTTGCAGTTGCCGCTAAAAAGAGCTTTATTGCAAAAAGTGCGTCAATGACGGTTCACCCTGTACGCACAACAGGGCTTACACTCGGAGTTCCGCAGACTTTTGAGTATTTTCGGAAAATGCAGGACAGAATTACAACCTTTGTGTGTGAAAACTCAGGAATTTCTAAGGAGCGTTACAACCAGCTTGTACTTAATACAGGTGAGCTTGTAACAGATATTGGCACAATTCTTGAGGGTGAGGAAGCAGTTGAAGAAGGACTTATTGACAAGGTAGGAACTGTTTCTGAAGCTATTGATGAATTATATGAAATGATTAAGGAGCATAAAGGCTCTAAGAAAAAATCGAAATCTCATTCTAAAAAATCTGTTTCAGAATAATTCGGGTGCAGTCACCCGAATACATATATATTAAAGTTGTTTTGTATTAATAATTTAACAAAGCAATAAAAAATTTTTAAAGGAGTACATATTTATGACAATAATTGATGCTATTATTCAGGGCATTGTCCAAGGACTTACTGAATTTTTGCCAGTTTCGAGCAGTGGACACCTTGCAATCACTCAGCACATAATAGGTGCAGGCGGTGAGGATAATCTGTTTTTTAATGTAATGCTTCATGTTGGAACACTTGTAGCTGTTGTAGCATTTTATCACAAATTAATCTGGAGCCTGATTAAAGAATTTTTTGCTTTGGTAAAAGATGTATTTACAGGAAAATTCAAATGGAGTGAGATGAATTATGAACGCAATCTCATTATGATGCTTATTATTGGTCTTGTTCCGCTGTTCCTTTTATTTATTCCTGTTCCTGGAACAGATTTAAAAATAAAAGATGTTGCTGATTTGCTTTCAGCAAATCCTGTTCTTATTATATCTGCATTTTCACTTCTTCTTACAAGTATTCTTCTTACTGTTGGCATATTCTGCAATAAGAGAAATATTGCAAGAGTAAATAGTAAACATTCAAAGGGCATTGGCAGCGGTGATAAAGAGGGAAGAGAAAGCTATACAATAGTTGATGCAGTTGTAGTTGGTATAACTCAGGTTTGTGCTGCATTGCTTCCTGGACTTTCTCGCTCAGGCTCAACTCTTGCTGTAGCTGAAATGAGAGGTATTAATAAACAAAAGGCTCTTGACTATACATTTATTCTTGGCATTCCGTCAATTTTAGCAGCGGCTGTGCTTGAGGGTGTTGATGCTTTAAAAGCTCCTGAGGGAATAAGTACAAGTGTTGGAGTTATTATTGTAGGTATGGTTGTTTCAGCTGTTGTCGGTTATCTCTCAATAGTAATCTTCAAGTGGTTCTTAATGACAGATAAAATGGCTGTCTTTGCAATTTATACTGCTTTGATAGGTATTGCATTTATTATCATTTCAATTATTGAAATGACAAGTGGCACCAACCTTTTTACAGGTGCAGTTCTTAATATATAAGTTTAATTCATACTAAAATTTGATATTTAGTATATACAGGAGTGATTTTATTGTCAGCCAAAAAGCAGACAGTGAAAAAAACATCAAAAAATTCAGCAAATTCTAAGGGTAGAAATGTTCAGAAATCTCGCCATACTGCTGTTAGTAACAGCGGTAAAGGTGGCAGATATTCTGCACCTGAAAAGGGATTTGAGCTTTCACCTCGAATTAAAGCATTAATATATTATTTAATAGCAATAATTTTCGGAATAATAATTGTAATCAGAGGTGAATCTAATTGGGTTTCAATGCGTAATGCCCTTTTTGGATTCTTTGGAGTATGTATTTTCCTTATACCTATGTTCTTTATTTATCTTGCTGTGATTACAGAAAGAGAAGAAAAAGTAAACAGGCTTAAAACCAAAATTACCATTTGTTTATTAATAGCCTTGTTTTTTTCATCATTTGTATTTGTAATCTTTGGTGCATATGGTAAAAATCAGGGATATGGTGAGTGTCTTAGTATGCAGTTTGAAGAAGCAGTCGATTCTGTACACTATTTTCCGTTAGGTCCGGGAATATTTGGCGGATTGCTTGGATACCCACTTGCAACCAACTGCGGAAATGTTGCCGCAGGTCTGATTAGTTTTATAATGCTTGTGGGCTTGATATTTCTTATTGCAGGAGTGTCTGTCCATGATGTTGCTGTAGCAGCTTCCAAAAAAGCTAAAAGCGTACATATGGCAAATCGTGAGCGTGCCAGACAGATTAGGGAAAGAAAAATTGCTGAAAGACAAAATCTGAATAATCAGAAACCAAAAACAAATTATGATTATGAACAGTATCAGCAATATAATGTAAGCGATATTTCCGAGCAAGAGGTATCTTCTGACAGTATAGATATTCCGCTTGGTGGCAGAAAGCGAAAATTAGAGGACAAACCGATTATTCAGACAGATATTACTCAGCCACCTGTTAAACGCAGAGCGGATAATAATAATAGAATAATTGGTGATGGTGCGAATGTTGATATAGCTGTGACAGATGACGGAAATGCCACAAGCAAGGATTTTCTTGAAGATTTAATGAATATTATTCATAGAGCCAATAAGCCACACAATCCGACATCGGATTCTGTGATTGAAGATATTGCAGATAATATTTCAAGTGAAAAGCGAGCTGTTGGAGAGTTTATACCAGATTCAGATATTAGTGCAGACGGTAATGCTGTTGAAGATTTATATGCTGATAATGATACTGAAACTGAAGCTGAAACAGTAAATGCTGAAAGTACAGATAATACAGAAATATTTGATATTAGCAATGTAAATATCGAGAGCAATAACAGCAATTTTAATTCTGCTAATCATTCAGAAAGAAAAACTGATTATCGAAGTGATGATTATTCAGAAAGAACTGATAACAAAAGAAGAAATAGTAGAATTGATGATGAAGAAGATGATGATATTGCTGAGCTTGAAAGCAAGGGTTATTCTGTTGACGGTTCTGATGAAATACATAAAGAAGAGAAGATATATCATTATCCGCCAATTCAGTTGCTGAGATTATCAGAAAATAACAATGACAGGCATGCAATGGCTGAAATGCAGAATAATGCTACAAAGCTTATAGAAACTCTCAACAGCTTTGGAGTAAAGGCAAATATTACAAATATTTGCAGAGGTCCGTCTGTAACTCGCTATGAATTACAGCCAGCTCCAGGTGTAAAAATCAGCAAGATAACAAATCTTTCAGATGATATTGCCTTAAATCTTGCTGCAAACGGAGTCAGAATCGAAGCACCTATTCCAGGTAAAGCCGCTGTGGGTATCGAAGTACCTAACAAGGTTGTTAGTATGGTTTCGCTCAGAGAGCTTATTGATTCTGATAAGTTTTATGATGCTGACAGCAAGCTGACAGCCGTATTGGGCAGGGATATTTCTGGAGATATAGTAGTTACAGACCTTGCCAAAATGCCTCATTTGCTCATAGCAGGTACTACAGGTTCAGGTAAATCTGTTTGTGTTAATACTCTGTTAATGAGTATTTTATATAAGGCTCGTCCTGATGAAGTTAAGCTTTTGCTTATTGACCCTAAAATGGTTGAATTTGCAAAGTACAGAGGTATTCCGCATTTGCTCATACCTGTTGTAAATGATTCCAAAAAGGCGGCAGGTGCTTTGGCTTGGGCTGTTAATGAAATGGAACAGCGATACAGAATACTTTCTGAATTTGGTTGCAAGGATATAGGTTCATATAATAAGCTTATTGAAAAAAATCTCAGATACATAGAAACTCACCCTCCATATGAAAATGAAGAGGGAGAGCTTATACAGCCTACCTTAGAGGTTGAGGGATTGCCTGTATCAAAGGAAAAAATGTGCAGTGTTGTAATTGCAATAGATGAGCTTGCAGATTTGATGATGACAGCTCCCGGAGAGGTTGAGGATTCTATTCAGCGACTTGCCCAGAAAGCGAGAGCCGCAGGAATGCATCTTATACTTGCAACTCAGCGACCGACTGTAAATGTAATTACAGGTACAATCAAGGCTAATATTCCGAGCCGAATTTCACTAAAAGTAAGCTCAAATATGGATTCAAGAACCATACTTGATACAAGTGGCGGTGAAAAGCTTATTGGTAAGGGTGATATGCTCTTTTTACCTGTTGGAGCACCAAAGCCTATGCGTGTTCAGGGATGCTATGCAACAGATGAAGAGATTGAAGGCGTAACAGCCTTTATTAAGAAGTCATATAAAGCACAGTATAATGCTGAAATTGAAGAAACAATAAGAAAAATTGCCGAAGAAGAAATAAATGCAGGTAAAAAAGGTTCGGACAAGGATGTTGACAGCGGTTCAGATTTTGATGACCTCATTGATGATGCAATCAAGGCGGTAATTGACGCAGGACAGGCATCGACTTCACTTGTTCAGAGAAAACTGCGTGTAGGATATGCAAGAGCAGGCAGAATGATTGATGAAATGGAGCAAATCGGAGTTGTAGGACCACATCAGGGTTCAAAACCTCGTGATGTTCTGATGACATATAATGAATGGCTTGAACGCAGGAATATTCTGCAAAACAGAAAAGAATAATTATAATTAATTAAAGGGGTGATATTGTGGCTTTTTTACCAATGAATGCGACCGAAGTTGCTGAGCGTGGCTGGGACTATGTTGATTTTATATATGTATGCGGAGATAGTTATGTTGACCACCCTTCATTTGGAGCCGCAATTATCACCAGAGTTCTTGAAAATTATGGCTATAGAGTAGCTTTTCTTGCACAGCCTGATTGGCATAGTGATAAGGACTTTTTACAGTTCGGTAAGCCGAGATTAGGATTTTTTGTAAGTGCAGGTAATATTGACAGTATGGTGGCACATTATACTGTTGCAAAAAGAAAAAGACATGATGATGCATATACCGCAGGCGGAAAAAACGGAAAACGACCTGACAGAGCGGTTACTGTTTATTCAAATATAATCCGCAAAAATTTTCCTGACAGTCCGATTATAATAGGTGGAATTGAAGCATCATTACGAAGATTTGCTCATTATGATTATTGGAAAAATACTGTAATGCCGTCTGTTTTATTTGATTCAAAGGCAGATATTATTTCCTATGGTATGGGAGAATTGCAGACTATTGAAATAGCAAAGCGATTAAGCGAGGGCTATCCTGTTGAGGCTTTATATGATATTCGTGGAATATGCTATAAAATCAGAACTGATGAATATATCCCAAAATCTGTGGTTGAGCTTCCAAGCTATGAAAATGTAAAGGAAAATAAGCGTGATTATGCTGTTGCCGCACGCAAAGAGCTTGATGAGGCTGATGCAGTCAGAGGAAAAACACTTATCCAACGGCATGGTAATTATATTCTTGTACAAAATCCACCTATGCCACCTTTGAATACAAAAGAACTTGATTATGTATATTCATTGCCTTATGAGCGGTGGTATCCAAAATGCTATGATAAGCTTGGCGGAGTGCCTGGAATTGAAGAGGTTTTGTTTTCAATAACTCATAACAGGGGTTGTTTTGGTGCATGTAATTTCTGTTCACTTGCATTTCATCAGGGCAGAGCGGTAACTGTCAGAAGTGAACAAAGTATCATTGATGAAGCAAAAAGCTTTCTTGATAATCCTCGTTTTAAAGGTTACATAAGCGATGTGGGAGGACCTACAGCAAATTTCCGTTTGCCTTCTTGTGAAAAGCAGAAAAAGCTTGGACTTTGCAAGGGCAGAAAATGTCTTGCTCCAACTCCTTGCCCAAATATGCAGGTATCGCATACTGAATTTCTTGATATTTTGAGGAAGCTAAGAAATTTAGAGGGCATAAAAAAGGTATTTATACGAAGCGGAATCCGTTTTGATTATCTGATTGAAGATGAAAATGATGAATTTTTCAGAGAGCTTGTTAATTATCATATAAGCGGTCAATTACGAGTTGCACCTGAGCATTGTTCTGTAGCAGTACTTGACAGAATGGGTAAGCCACATATCGAGGCATATAAAAGATTTTGCGATAAATTTTATTCGTTTACAGACAGAGTTAATAAAGACCAGTATGTTGTGCCATATCTTATGAGTTCGCACCCTGGTTCAACTCTCAAAGATGCGGTTGAGCTTGCATTATTCTGTAAGCGTGAAAATATTCACCCTAAACAGGTGCAGGATTTTTATCCTACTCCTGGTACTATTTCGACAAGTATGTTTTATACAGGACTTGACCCTTATACATTAAAGGAAGTATATATCCCTAAAGATGAAAGTGAAAAGGCTTTGCAAAGGGCATTATTACAATGGTTTATACCAGAAAACAAGACACTTGTAACAAAAGCATTGATAAAGGCGGGCAGGCGTGACCTTATTGGAAATGATAAAAAATGTTTAGTAACACCAATGGCAGGTCATACAGCAGGTGGTTATCAGAAAAACAGTAATTCATCAAAAGGCGGTAAAGTAAACAGCAACAATAAAAATAAGAATAAAAATTCAAACTCAAATAAAAAAGTCGGAAAAGATAAGTATGCCAAGTACAGACGAAACAAAAAATGACAGCTTAAGAAAAATTATTTCAGTCAGCCTGAGTGTATTATTTATTTCTCTGATACTTGTAGTAAGCTTTTTTGGAGGGAAATCTTTTATTCTTAATTGGCAAAATATTTATTCTTTTTTTGGTTTATCTGCTGGTTTGAGTGAGGATTTTTCAATCAGTTTTATAAATGTCGGTTCGGCTGATGCCTGTTACATAAAATCAGCTGATACTGAATTTTTGATTGATACAGGCTCGGATTTTAGCTGTAATAAGGTTGTTGACTATTTAAAAAGATATGATTGCAGTCATCTTGATTTTATTGTTATTTCACATTTTGATAATGACCATTCAGGTGGATTATCTGATATTTTGTCTGAATTTGATGTTGATAAAATATATATGCCTAAGGTTGCAGATAAGCTTTTGCCTGATATAGAGGATTATTATAATTTATTGAAAAAAGCTGAAAGCAATAATATCGAATTAATTTATCCTGATATTCCTTTGACGGTGAATTATAATGATATGATGTTGAAATTTATTGCACCATTAAATGAGTATGAGGACAGAAACAATTCATCACTTGTATTAAAAATTGAATATCTGGAAATATCAGCTTTATTTACAGGTGATATTGAAAGTGAAGCTGAATTTGATTTGCTTGCTTCAAATGAAGATTTAAATGCTGATATATTAAAGGTTGCACATCATGGAAGTGCCTCGTCATCAACAGAAGAGTTTTTGGAGGCTGTAAACCCTGAGATTTCAGTTGTTTCCGTTAGTCCGTCTGACGATACCTTGCCTGATTTTAATACTATTTCGAGAATTAATCATTATTCCGAAAAGCTTTTTAGAACTGATATTGACGGTTCAATAGTAATTAATTCAGACGGAAAGAAATTTGATATTTTTGTTAATAACTAAGATTTTTGTGCAACACTTGACGAATTAAGGCTTTTAGTATATACTAAAATTAGTTAAAATTATTTTATATTTTTGAAAGGAATTTAGAATAATGGGAGTTTATGAAGAACTTATTGAGCGTGGTCTGATAGCTCAGGTAACAGATGAAGAAGAAATAAGAGAGCTTGTCAATAATGGCAAAGCTGTATTTTATATAGGTTTTGACCCAACAGCAGACAGCCTGCATGTTGGACATTTTATGGCACTCAGTTTGATGAAAAGACTTCAAATGGCAGGAAACAAGCCAATAGCACTTATTGGCGGTGGTACTGCAATGATTGGTGACCCATCAGGCAGAACTGATATGCGTCAGATGATGACTAAGGAAACAATAAATCATAATGTTGAGTGTTTTAAAAAGCAGATGAGCCGTTTTATTGACTTTTCAGATGATAAGGCTTTGCTCGTAAATAACGCTGACTGGTTGCTTGACCTTAATTATGTTGAAGTTTTAAGAGATGTTGGTGCTTGTTTTTCAGTAAATAATATGCTGAGAGCAGAGTGCTACAAGCAGAGAATGGAAAAGGGCTTGTCATTCTTAGAATTTAACTATATGATTATGCAAAGCTATGATTTTTATGCTCTTTATCAGAAATATGGTTGTAATATGCAGTTTGGCGGAGATGACCAGTGGAGCAATATGCTTGGTGGTACTGAGCTTATCAGAAGAAAGCTTGGCAAGGATGCCTTTGCAATGACAATAAATCTTTTGCTTAATTCTGAGGGCAAGAAAATGGGAAAAACCCAGTCTGGTGCGGTATGGCTTTCAGCTGAAAAGACTTCACCTTATGATTTTTACCAGTATTGGAGAAATGTTGATGACGGAGATGTTATCAAATGCTTAAAAATGCTTACATTTGTTTCAATGGAAGAAATCAACGAGCTTGCAAAGCTTGAAGGCAGCGAAATCAATAAGGCAAAAGAGGTGCTTGCTCACTCTCTTACTGAACTGGTACATGGCAAGGAAGAGGCTGACAAGGCACAGGAGGCTGCAAGAGCTTTGTTTGGAAGTAAATCTGATACAGATAATATGCCGTCAACTGAACTTACTGATGATGATTTTTCAGACGGAAAAATTAAGATTCTTGATTTGCTCAAAAAATGTGGTCTTATTCCTTCAAATGGTGAAGGCAGAAGACTTATTCAGCAGGGCGGTGTATCAGTTGATGATGAAAAAATTACTGATGTATATGCTGAAATTTCAGTTGAGCAGTTTGAAAAGGGATATGTAATCATTAAAAAGGGCAAGAAAGTATTCCATAAGGCTGTAAAATAACGAGAAGTTTATTATATCTTTTGAAAGGGCGGTAAAAAATGAAAAAATTTTTTGGCGAATTTAAAACATTCATTATGCGTGGTAATGTACTTGACTTGGCAGTTGGTGTAATTATCGGTGCGGCTTTTCAGGCTATAGTAACATCACTTACAGAGGATATTATTTCACCTGTACTCGGTCTGTTTGGTGGAATGAATTTTGACCAGTACAAGCTGTCACTTAATGACGGTGCGTTGGTTATTGGCTATGGTAAATTTCTCACCGCAATAATTAACTTCCTTATTATGGCTTTTGTTATTTTCCTGATTGTTAAGCTTGTAAACAGAGTTATGGCAATAGGACAGAAGGAAGAGGCTGAGGCAGAGCCAACCACTAAAAAATGTCCATACTGCTGTAGTGAAATTGATATTGAAGCTACAAAGTGTCCTCATTGTACAAGCGATATTCCAAGTGATAAATAAAAAAATTTCCAGCTGGCTGTATCATTTTGATACAGCCTGATTTTTTACGCATAAAATTACCTTTTGGTAAAAGAATAATTAAAGGAGGTAATGTGATTATGAAAATTACAATAGACAGAATTATTGGCAGGGAAATTATTGATTCAAGAGGTAATCCTACAGTTGAGGCTCAGGTTGGCTTAACAGACGGTACCTATGCTACCGCCTCAGTGCCATCAGGTGCATCAACCGGTGCATTTGAGGCTCTGGAGCTTCGTGACCACGATATGAAAAGATATAATGGCAAAGGTACTTTGAAGGCAGTTGACAATATTAACAAGATTATTGCACCTGCATTAAGAGGAAAATCTCCTTTTGACCAATGTGCTGTTGATTATCGTATGATGGAGCTTGACGGTACTTTAAATAAAGAAAAGCTTGGTGCAAATGCCATTCTTGCGGTTTCCATTGCCTGTGCAAAAGCGGCAGCAGGAAATTTAAGATTACCTTTGTATCGTTATCTTGGTGGTACTTTTTCAAACAGAATGCCTGTGCCGATGATGAATATTCTTAATGGTGGAGCACACGCATCTAATAATATTGATATTCAGGAATTTATGATAATGCCTGTAGGTGCTTGTTGTTTTGCTGAGGGTTTAAGACAGTGCTGTGAAATTTACCAGACACTCGGAACGATTTTAAAGGAAAAGAAAATGGATACGGCTGTTGGTGATGAGGGTGGTTATGCACCTAATCTGAATAGCGATGAAGAGGCGATTGAGCTTATTATCAAGGCTGTTGAGCAGGCTGGTTACAATACAGATAATACAAAAATCGCACTTGATGCCGCATCATCTGAATGGTATGATGAGGGCGGTTACAGATTGCCAAAGCGTGGAACAGTACTCGAAACAGAAGATTTGATTTCATATTTTGATAATCTTGTTTCAAAATATCCTATAATTTCTATTGAAGACCCGCTCTCAGAGTTTGATTGGGACGGTTGGAAGCTGATGACAAGTAAGCTCGGAGATAAGGTTAATCTTGTTGGTGATGATTTATTTGTTACAAATACCAAAAGATTAAAGCAGGGAATTGAACAAAAAGCAGGTAATGCAATTCTTATAAAAATGAACCAGATTGGCACACTTACAGAAACTCTTGAAGCTGTAGATATGGCACAAAAGGCTGGATTTGATACAATAATATCACATAGAAGCGGTGAAACAGAGGATACTACAATAGCTGACCTTGCAGTAGCGGTAAATGCAGGGCAGATAAAAACAGGTGCACCTTGCCGTACAGACAGAGTTTGCAAGTATAACAGATTATTGAGAATTGAAACAACACTTGCAGGAAAAGCAAGATATGGATTGAATAAGTAGATAATTAGCAAATCCCGACTTCTGAAAAATGATGTCGGGATTTACATTAATTGGAATTTTAACAGAATTTTATTTGCAAATAAAAATTATATTAGCAAATTGCACATAAATATAATGAAAATTTCTACACTAAAATGACTTTTAATAAACAAATAATTCATATTCGGAATTAAAATTGCTTGCCTGATATGTTAAAATATTTTAAATAAGATTACTTATTTTGTCTTAATAAATTATGACATAAACGGGAGGCAGTTTTAGTTGCTTTTCAAAAGATTAAAAAGACTTATAATAGGAGTATTGACAATAATTATGGTTACAGGTATGTGCGTTTCAGGTGCTTTGGCGGCAGAAGAAAACAAGGAAACCGAAAAATCCAAGAGTGTTAATTATCAGGAATATGCGGCTAACCTTGATAAAACTGTATATAATGGAAATGACCTTGGTGCTGTTTATTCAAAGGATAGTACAACATTTAAGGTTTGGTCGCCTACAGCTTCAGGTATTAAGGTTAATATTTATGAGTATGGAAGCGATGAAGAGGGTGATGCAGGCTTTATTGAAAGCAAGAATTTAGAATTTAATAAAAAAACTGGTGTATGGGCTGTAAAGCTTGACGGAGATTATGCCGGTAAATATTACACTTATACAATAAAGCAGGGTAAAGAAACCTTTGAAACCTATGATATTTACGCTAAGGGTTGTGGTGTAAACGGCAAAAGGAGTATGGTGGTTGATTTCAGTAAGACTAATCCTGAGGGTTGGGAAAATGATTCACACATACTTGTTTCAAACGCAACTAAGGCTTCTGTCTGGGAGGTTTCAGTAGCTGACTTTTCTTCTTCTGAATCAAGTGGTGTAACTGAAAAAAACAGAGGAAAATTCCTTGCGTTTACTGAAAATGGTACAACTGTTAATAATATTGACGGCGGAAGTCCAACCTGTATTGACTATCTTAAAAAGCTCGGTGTAAAGTATGTACAGATTATGCCGTTTTATGATTTTGGTTCAGTTGATGAGTCAAAGGATATAATGTCGCAGTATAACTGGGGTTATGACCCTGTTAATTATAATTGTCCTGAGGGTTCTTATTCTTCTGACCCTTATAATGGTTATGCCCGTATTCTTGAATGTAAGCAGATGATTCAGGCTTTGCATAATGCAGGTATCGGAGTAATTATGGATGTTGTATATAATCACACATATTCAACTGATTCTGCTTTCCAATATACTGTGCCAAACTACTATTATAGAATGAATGAGGACGGTACTTTCTCAAATGGTTCAGGCTGTAGTAATGATACAGCATCTGAGCATCTGATGTATCGTAAATATATGATTGATTCTGTGACATACTGGGCAAAGGAATATCATATTGACGGTTTCAGATTTGACCTTATGGGATTGCACGATGTAACAACATTAAATGAAATCCGTTCTTCACTTGATAAATTATATGAAGATGAGAGCGGTAAAAAGATAATAATGTATGGTGAAGCCTGGGATATGGCTACAAATTGTGATGCTGGAACGGTTCTTGCAACTCAGGCAAACCTTAAACAGCTTGACAGCAGAATTGGTGCATTTGATGATACAATCAGAGATGCAATAAAAGGCAGTACCTTTGGTACAGGCGGAGGTTTTGTTCAAGACGGTTCTGAGCGTTCAAGGCTGAAAATTGGTATAGCAGGTCAGTCGGATAGTATTACAGGTTGGGCAGCTTCACCTACTCAGTGTGTGACATATTCTTCCTGCCATGATAACTTGTGCTTATATGATAAGCTTGTAGATACAATTTGCGGACAGGGAAGTGAATACCGTAAAAGATATGAAAATCTGGTTGCTATGAACAAGCTTGCCGGTGCAATTACAATTACCTCACAGGGCATACCATTTATGCTTGCAGGCGAAGAATTTGCACGCTCTAAGGATGGTGATGAAAATTCATATGCATCATCAAGAGAAGAAAATATGCTCGATTGGAATAATCTTAACGAGTTCAGCGATATAGCAGAGTATTACAGAGGCTTATATAAAATTCGTGAGAATTTTGCGGCATTGTCTGACTGTACAGCTATGACAGCCAATAATCTGATTTTCCTTGACAAGCTTCCAAAGGGTGTTGTCGGATATAAGGTTAATAATACTGAAACAGGAAAATGGATGACAATGTGTATTCTTTTCAATGGTACCGAAAATGCAAGTGATGTTGAATTATCTGGAGAATGGGTTGTTATTGCTGATAATGAAACGGCAGGTTTAAGAAATCTGGGTGAAACAGATGAAAGTGTTACAGTTCAGGCTCATTCAGCGTTAATTCTTGTTGATAAGGATAGTTATTATTCAGCAAAGCTTGATGTTGAAGAAGGTGCAGTAACTATTGATTATTACGATAATGATTCCAAGGAGCTTATTAAAAAGCAGACAGTAACAGGAAGTCTTGGCTCAGCCTTTGATGTTACAAAGCTTGCACAGGCAAACAGCTTTGAAATAATAGAGCATAATGGCAATATTCAAGGCGAGTTTACCGATAGTGTAGTGCATTCTGTAGTGTATGTAAAAAGCTATGCAGATGAGTTATCAACTGTAACCTTTAAGTTTATAGATGAGGAAACTGAGGAAGAGCTTACTGAGGCAATTCGTATCAGCAACCGAATTGGTGAACAGTATTTTACACCAGAAATTCCATCAGTATCAGGATATAGACTTGATATGGATAAATTGCCAACAAATGGTGCAGGAAAACTAAAAAAGGCTGATATAGTAGTTGTATATAAATATAAGCATATAACAGATGAAACCGAATTAGCACAGGGAATTGTTAATGCCATATATATGGACGATAAAGGTAGAATTATCGAAAAGAATACAATAAAAGGTTTTGTTGGTGAGGAATACTATATTAATCAGAATGAGTACGAGGAAATGACATTGATTTCCACCCCTGAAAATTTTGCTGGCTTCTTTACAGAGGGCGAAATAAATGTTATATTGAATTATACCTCTACACCTGATGTTCTTGAACAGGTAATGGTGTATGTATATATTGGCACAGGACTTATATTGGCGATGTGCCTTGCATCTGTATTATATTCAGATATCAGCCGAAAAAAGAAGTATATGGCTGAAATGGATATTGAAGATTAAATTTATTTAATTAAGGTAGTTTTTCGCAAATTGCGATTGATGTATTGAATTTTATAAGGAGGACTAATTAATGAGAACTACAAACAAAATAGTTTCCGCTATTCTTGCTGTATGTATGCTCGGCTCAACAAGTGCAATGACAAGCTTTGCTGCAAATAATAGTTCTGAACCTGTATCAGGTGATAGAGCACTTGATACAAATTATTCAGCAGCTTGTCAGCAGCTTGATGATACCTATGGATATAACGGAAATGATCTTGGTGCTACATACACCAAGGAAAAAACAACATTTAAGGTATGGTCACCAAATGCTACTAAGGTAGTGCTTAACCTGTATGCAACTGGTTCTGATGAAGAGGATGGAGCAGAGAAGCTTGGAAATTATGATATGACCAAGAATGATGCAACAGGTGTATGGAGTGTAGAAGTTAAGCAGGATTTAAAGAATGTTTATTACACATATTCTGTAACAGCTGTTCCTACAACAGGCGGAGCTGCTGTAACAAAGGAAACTCAGGATGTTTATTCTGTTGCAACTGGTGTAAATGGTAATCGTTCAATGGTCTGCGACCTTGATTCAACAGACCCTCAGGGCTGGGAAAATGATAAGCACATTTTGCTTAACCATAGCACAGAGTCAAGCGTATGGGAAATCCATGTAAAGGACTTTTCATATGATGAGGCTTCTGGTGTAAGCGAAGCTAACAGAGGTAAATATCTTGCATTCACAGAAACAGGCACAACTCTCAACGGTGAAGAGGGCGGAGTTTCAACAGGTATTGATTATCTCAAAAATCTTGGAATTACAACAGTTCAGATAAATCCTTTCTATGATTTCCAGTCAGTAGATGAAGCTGGCGATGATGCTCAGTTCAACTGGGGTTATGACCCACAGAACTATAATGTTCCTGAAGGCTCATTCTCTACAAACCCTTATGACGGTAATGTCAGAATTAAGGAATGTAAAGAAATGATTCAGGCACTTCACAATGCTGGAATTTCAGTTGTAATGGATGTTGTTTACAACCATACATATTCAACAGATTCATGCTTCCAGAATACTGTACCAAACTATTACTACAGAATGGATGCTAATAGTAATTTTACAAATGGTTCAGGTTGTGGTAATGAAACTGCTACAGAAAGACTTATGTTTAGAAATTATATTATCCAGTCATGCTTGTATTGGGTAAATGAATATCATGTTGACGGCTTCCGTTTTGACCTTATGGGTATTATGGATGTTGAAACAATGAACCTCGTAAGAGATGCACTTGATACAGTTGATACAAGAATCACAACCTGGGGCGAAGGCTGGTCAGGCGGTGATTCAGTTCATCCAAAGAATACTTGTGCAGGTACAACATTCTATCCTGCATTACAGGCAAATGCTTCAAAATTAAGCGACAGAATTGCATTCTTTAATGACGGTATCAGAGATGGTATCAAGGGTAGTGCAATGGGCATTACAAATAAGGGCTTTGTTCAGGGATTTGCTACACTTGCAGGTGCTGTAGTATGCGGTATCAGAGCAAATACAGTAAGCAGATATAACTGGAAATCATCTGCACCTACACAGACAGTAACTTATGATGCATGTCACGATAATGCTACACTTTATGACCAGATAATTGGTTCAACAAGATTAGCAGCTTACGGTGAGCGTAATGCTGAGGCTGTAAAGATGAATAAGCTTGCCGCTGCAATCCTTTATACATCACAGGGTATTAACTTCACACTTGCAGGTGAAGAAATGTGCCGTAGTAAAGATGGTGACACAAACAGCTATAAGTCAGCAGCTACTCTCAATATGATTAAGTGGCAGAATATTGTTGATTATGCTGATGTAGTTTCTTATTACAAGGGACTTAGCGAAATCAGAAAGAATTTCTCAACATTTACTGTTGCTGATACATCATGTAAGAATAATTATGTTATGAATAATGCAGGTAATGCAGTTGGCACTAACATTGCTTACACAGTAACTAATGATGTTGAGGGCGAATGGAACAAGCTTGCTGTACTTTTCAACGCTGACGAAAATGAAGCTACAATTAAGTTAAAGGATACAGCAGTAACAGAAGACACAGAATGGGTAATTGTTGCTAATGCTGAAACTGCTGGTGTTGAAAGCCTTGGCGAAGTTAAGGGCAACGAGATTACTGTTCCTGCAAAAACTGCTTATATTCTTGTTGAGAAAAACAGCTTTAATAATACAGCTATCGACTCTAACACAGGTAAAGTAAAAGTTAATTATGTTTATGCAAACAACAAAACTGAGCTTACAGATTCTGTAATCCTCAAGGGCAATGTTGGTTCTGTATATCAGACAACAAAGAGTGCTGCTATTCCTGATACCTATGTACTTTCAAGCGTTGCAGGCAATGCAAAGGGTACATATTCAAAAGATACTCAGGAAGTAACATACTTCTACAAGGATTATATTCCTGAATCAGTTAAGAATGCAGACTTTAACAATGACGGTATTGTTAATATATCTGATATTACTGCAATGCAGCAGCAGATTATTGGTTTAATTCAGTTTACAGATGAACAGCTTGCAAGATTTGACCTTAACTATGACGGCTGTAATGATGTAAATGATATTACAATGCTTCAGAAATATCTTGTTGAAATTCCTGTATCAACAGGTACAGTAGTAACAAATTACTACTATACAGATGACCAGGGTAACCTTAAAAATCTTAAAGAGTCTGTAAAGGTTACAGGCAGAGTTGGTTCTGATTTTAAAACAGAAGGTTTCCAGGTTGTAGGCTACAGCCTTGACCAGTCAAAGCTTCCTGAGAAAACTGAGGGTAAGATTCCTTATGGTGGAGTATTAGAAGTTAATTACTACTATGTAAAGATTTCTCCGGAAATTAACCTCCACTTTATGCATAATTCATCTGCAACATGGAACCCAAGTATCTGGGTATGGGGTTCTGATACAAGCGGAAATGATACCTATAACTTCACACATTCAGGTACATGGCCTGGCGATGTAATTACTGATGAAGATGGCGATGGTTGGTATGACTATACCTTTACCTATAAGGGTTCAGGTACATACAATGTAATCATTTCTCAGGACAGTGCATATCAGACTTGTGACTATAAGGGTGCTGCTTATAATGAAATGTGGGTAGTAATTGATGATTCAAACCTTTCATCAAAGACATATCTTACATTCTACCTTGATAACCCTGTTACAAATCCAAATGCACCTATTGCTGACAGAGTATATCCTGTAGTCTGATTAAAATTAAAAATGTAATTTGATAAAACTGCTCATTTTATTGAATGGTAGTTGAATTTAATTAAAATTTTTGACTGCTCCACTTATTGTGGGGCAGTTTTTTATCATAGAAATCAATTTTACAAATAACAAGAAAAATGATATAAGAATGATGCAAAGCTAAAAAAAGAGTTAAGGCAACACCGTTGCATATATATGGTGTTGCCTTAATTGGTTAGTGTATTTATATTAATTGGATAATATAATTTTTTCTGCACATTTAATTCCGTCAACCGCTGCCGAGATTATTCCTCCTGCATATCCTGCACCTTCGCCACATGGATACAAACCCTGTACCAATACACTTTGCAAGGTTTCAGTATTACGCAAAATTCGGATTGGCGATGAGCTTCTACTTTCAACAGCAGTAAGTACCGCATCTCCGCTGTCAAAGCCTTTCAGCTTTTTACCCATTGCTGTAATACCGCTCTTCATTGATTCAACAATGAAATCAGGAAATATTGTGCTGATATTTGTCAATGTGAAATCAGGTGAAATACTTGGATAAACTTCTCCAAGTGAGGTGCTTTTGTTTCCTGCAAGAAAATCACATACACGCTGAACAGGTGCGTTATAATTTTCGCCACCAAGTCTGAATGCTTTTTCTTCAATTTCTCTTTGAAAATACATACCTTTTAATGGACTTTCACTTTTAAAATCATCTGGATTTACACCAATAAGCAAAGCTGAATTTGAATTAACCTCATTTCTTGCAAATTCGCTCATTCCGTTTGTCACAAGTCTGTTTTCCTCACTTGATGCATTTACTACCTTACCGCCTGGACACATACAAAATGTATATATGCCTCGTCCGTTCTCTAAATGTACATTCATTTTATAGCTTGATGCACCAAGATTTTTGTCACCTGCAAATTTTCCGTACTGGGCTTTATCAATGTTTTCTCTTAAATGCTCAATTCTTGCCCCAACAGAAAATGGCTTAGGCTCAATAGGTAATTGCATTTCTTCGAGCATTTCAAATGTATCTCTGGCACTATGTCCGATTGCAAGTACTATATTATTGGTTTCTATAATTTCCGTTTTACCGTTTTGGTCAACGACTGCGGATATTACTTTATTATTTTCAGTATTGATTTTAATAAGCTGTGTTTCAAATAATACTGTACCACCAAGCGATATGATTTCTTCTCGGATTCCTTTTACAGTGATTTTTAATTTATCTGTTCCTATGTGTGGCTTTGCATTATATAGAATTTCCTGTGGTGCACCATGCTTTACAAATTCTGTTAAAACCTTTCTTTGTCGTGTATCCTTTGTGCCAGTATTTAGCTTACCATCTGAAAATGTTCCTGCACCGCCCTCACCAAACTGTACATTTGACTTTGTATCAAGCTTTCCGTCTGCCCAAAACTTATTTACATCAGCGGTTCTTCTGTCAACATCTCTGCCACGCTCAATAAGAATTGGTTTTGCTCCGCTTTGTGCGAGAATTAATGCCGCAAATAGTCCTGCTGGACCTGCTCCAACAACAAGAGGTGATACATCACCTTTCCATTCTGGAACATCATAAGAATACGGCTGTACAACAGATGCATCCTTACACTTTTTGCAGATTTTTTCTTCATTTGCATTTAGTGTTACATCAACCGCTGTCAGAAAATATATATTATCCTTTTTTCGTGCATCAACCGACCTTCTGAAAATTGTACAACTGTTTATTGCATTTTCTTCTACTCTGAGAAGCTTTGCAACCTTTTTTCTTACAGTATTGTCTGTATAATCCAGAGGTAAATGTATATTGTTTATTCTTATCATAAATTTTCTCCTATAAGATGTCCGCTTGCAAATGCAAAGTGCAGATTATAGCCTCCACATTCTCCGCATATATCAACTGCCTCACCTGCAATATACAGATTTTTAACTTTTTTACTCTCCATAGTTTTGCAGTCAATTTCTGAGCCTTTTACTCCGCCTGAAGCACATTGTGCCTGCTCAAAACCTGCATTTTCAATTATAGTGAAGCTGAAATTTTTAATTGATTTAGCTATTGTTTTTAACTCGTTCTCGGATAACTCAGAGCATTTACCTGAAAAATCCTTTATGTTTGAATATTTCAGAATAGCCTGAGCAATTCTTTTTTGTAATATACCTGTTAATATATTCTCTTTTGATAAATTTGAAAATAACTTTTTCTGATTTTTTAATATGAAAAATAAATCATTAAATGAACTGTCAGGTAAAAGGTCAAGTGAAATTACATTGTTTTTCAAAGAATATAAAGAAAGATTAAATATACATATACCTGATATATTATTTTCATTGAACTGCACTTCGCCACTTTCAGTTTTTATAGAATTTCCTTTGCTGTCAATTAAGGTTGCTGTACACAAAGAACGCAGTCCCTTAATTGATTTAAGAATATCCGACTTAACCTTAATCGGACAAAGTGTGGGGGAGAATGGAACGAAAGTATGACCAAAATTTTTAAGATAATCAACAGCACTTGCATTTCCACCAAGTTTAGGAGATGCTTTTGAACCGCAGGCAATAACAATTTTTTTTGAATTAAAGGTATTTTGCTGGGTGGTAATATTAAAATTATTATTTAGTTTTTTTATGCTTTTAATTGTTTCACCGCAAAAAATATCAATTTCATATCTTTCACAAGCAAACCTCAGCACATCAAGAACAGAGCTTGCCTGTCTTGAAACAGGATAATATCTGCCATCACTGTCTGCAAATGAAAGCAAGCCTATTTCTTTGAAAATCTGAAGAATTTTATCGCAGGAGTATTTTTCAAATATGTATTTACTACTATTAACAAAGCTTCCTTTGTATTTTTTCAGACCAACATTTCTGTTTGTAAGGTTACATCTGCCATTGCCTGTTGCAAGTAGTTTTTTGCCAACACGCTCATTTTTTTCTATTATTGCAATTTTTAAATATTTATTATTTTGTTTGGCAGAAATTGCACACATTAATCCTGAGGCTCCACCGCCAACTATCACTACATCATAAATATAATTTTTCATAAATCTATTACGCCCCATAAAATAAGGGACGATATAAACCGTCCCTGTTGATTAAAAGATTGAACTGATACCCATTGCTACGAGCATTGAACCTGTACCCATAATTATTCCTGCAAGCAATACACCCAGCATTACAGCTAAAACACTTCTCTTAAATCCCATATCAAGAATACTTGCGGCAAGTGTACCTGTCCATGCACCTGTTCCTGGAAGAGGAATACCTACAAAAAGTAATAGTGCAAAAAATAATCCTCTGCCTGCCTTTTCTTCAAGTTTTTTACCGCCCTTTTCACCCTTTTCAAGACAGAACTTGAAAAATCTGCCGATTACCTTTTTATCACTACCCCATACAAGAATTTTTCTTGCGAATAAGTAAATAAACGGAACCGGAATCATATTTCCAACAATACAAATTATGTATGAAACAAAAATATTAAGATTATTTGCAACAGCAACAGGAATTGCACCTCTAAGTTCTACAATCGGAACCATTGAAATAAGAAAAATAATTAGATATTGCATTGCTTACTCCTTTGACATTGATTTTAACTTCAATATTATAACAGAAAAACTCGGGTATTTCAATAAAAAGGCAAGATAAAATCTAATCATTTTTCAGTAGCTGTAAGATAATTATTTATACATATTGATATAAAATCTGGCTTGATATTGACATGAAGATATTTTATAGTAAAATATAGTTGGTGATTTTATGAATAACGAAAAAACTTCAATAAAATTTAAAATATTTGTTTTCAGTCTGACTGTTGCATTTATTCTATTTGCGTTTATACATTCTTCAATGCCGTCTGATATGTCAGATGAAGAAAGTATTAGCTTTATGTTTAGTTTGCAGGATATACTAAATGCTTTAGGTATCAATGCTGAGCTTTCAAACCATATAGTAAGAAAGGTGGCACATTTTACTGAATATACTGCTATTGGTATTATGCTAATGGCTGATGCATATTCATTTAACCGATTAAAGCCTTATAAATATTATTTACAGATTTTATTTTTTGGCTTGTTAGTTCCTGTTTTAGATGAAACAATTCAGCTGAATGTTGAGGGAAGGTCAGGGCAGATTACAGATGTTTTGCTTGATTTTTCTGGTGTAATTACAGGAACATTGTTAATGCTTGCTTTTCTTACTATTTATGTGAGAATTAAGAAAATTAATAAGCTGCCGTAAAAAACAGTTATATAATTATAATTGTCCACCTTGACACATATAAATGTGTTGAGGTGATTTTTTTGAGTGAAGAAAACAGAAGTACAATTACATATGATGATAATTGGAAAAATGTCTCAGAAACTGAATATGCAAATACATATGATTATAGTGAAGAAAAATCAGAATTATACGAAAATAATTTTGACAAAAGCAACTGGGAACAGGAACCACAAAAATTCAAAAAGCCAAAAGATGATACTCACCAGTATTTAATTACAATTCAGCTGATTATATGTATATTGATTGCAATTATTGCTTTTTTTCTGAAAAACTCTGATAGTGAAGTATATCATACCGCAAAAGAATGGTATTTTTCAAATCTTAATAACTCTGTTATTTTTGAGAACAACAATTTTGATTTAAAATCAATGCTTGGATTATCCACAAAAGATGAAGGTTAGAGCTTTTAACATAAAATTTGAAATATCATATACATTGATTTGTATTTTTGCAATATGTATTATTCTAAATCAGTTTAAAAACTTTTTGTTTTGTATTCTTGCAGTTATAATTCACGAAAGCGGACATATTGCATTAATGTGTTTTTTTAACAGCAAACCGCAAAAAATCAAAATTAAGCCTTTTGAAATAATAATTTCTGACGATAAAAGACATCTCAGAACGACAAAGGAAAATGTATTTATAATTTTTTTCGGACCATTTGCTAATTTTATTTGTGTTATTCTGTTTTATCTGTTATACTTACTATGTAATACATATTTTTTAAATTTTGCCCTTATAAATTTATTTGTAGGTGTTTTTAATTCATTGCCTGTTATATCGCTTGACGGAGGACAGCTTTTGTATATTTTTCTTTGCAGATATATAAGTGGCAATATGGCTCATAAGATAGTTAATATTATATCATTTATGTTTATTTTTCCGTTATCAGCACTTGGATTTATTTTGCTTTTTAATTCTGCATATAATTTTTCTTTGCTCGCTGTAAGCTTGTATCTTATGTTGTCATTGGTTTTAAAAAAGGATAGTTTCTGATAAGGACGGTTAATTTTATGGTAAGTAAGGAAGTTGAAAAACTGCTTCTAAAGGTTCAGAAGCCAGGAAGATATGTTGGTGGTGAGCTTAACGAAGTAATTAAAGATAAAAAGGATGTTGATGTAAGATTTGCATTTTGTTTTCCAGATACATATGAAGTCGGAATGTCACATCTTGGAATGAAGATTTTATACAGTCTGTTTAATAAAGTTCCGTATATCTGGTGTGAACGAGTTTTTGCTCCATGGATAGATATGGAAGATTTAATGCTTGAAAATAATATTCCTCTTTATGCTCTTGAAAGTGGCGACCCACTTACTGATTTTGATTTTATCGGTTTTACTCTCCAATATGAATTGAGCTTTACAAATATGCTTAATATGCTAAAGCTGGCAAATATACCAATTAAAACAGAGGACAGAAAAGAATTAAAAAATATTGTATGTGCAGGCGGTCCTTGTGCGTGCAATCCAGAGCCAATAGCTGACTTTGTTGATTTGTTTTTTATTGGCGAGGGCGAAGAAGTAGATTTGGAAGTAATTGAGCTTTACAGAAAATGCAGAAATGAAAACAAATCTAAACAAGAATTTCTTGAGCTTGCGGCTCAGATTGAGGGTGTATATGTTCCATCACTTTATGAGGTGACTTATAATGATGACGGCACTATAAAGGCATTTACACCAAAAGGAAATGCACCGTCAGTTATTCATAAAAGAATTATGCTTGAAATGGACAATGTTTATTATCCTGATAACTTCGTAGTTCCGAATATTGAAATAGTACATGACAGAGCGGTTCAGGAAATTTTCAGAGGTTGTATTCGTGGATGTCGTTTTTGTCAGGCTGGATTTATTTATCGTCCTGTAAGGGAAAAATCTCCTGACACTATTAATGCTCAATGCAAGGCTTTGTGTGCAAATACCGGTTATGACGAGGTTTCTCTTTCGTCCTTGAGTTCAAGCGATTATAGCCAGATAGTTCCATTGCTTGAAAAGCTTACGGAGTGGAGCAAAGATGAAAAAGTAAGTATCTCATTACCGTCACTCAGAGTTGACGGATTTACCGATGAAATTATGAACAGAATAAAAACAGTACGAAAAAGCGGACTTACCTTTGCTCCTGAGGCAGGAAGTCAGAGAATGAGAGATGTTATCAACAAAAATGTAATGGAAGACGAGCTTTTAAAAACCTGTACTACAGCTTTTGAGGGTGGTTGGACAACTGTAAAATTGTATTTTATGATAGGTTTGCCAACAGAAACCTTTGAGGATTGTGCGGCAATAGCAGAGCTTGGACAAAAGGTAGTTGATGCATATTATAATTGTCCGTCAAAACAAAAGGGTAAATCTGTAAAGGTTACTGTATCAGCATCATGCTTTGTACCAAAGCCGTTTACACCGTTTCAATGGGAACCTCAGGATACTGCTCAGATGTTTGTTGATAAACAAAATCATATTAAGGATACTATTAAAACAAGAAAAATTCAATTTAATTACCACGATTCAAGTACAAGTTATCTTGAGGCAGTTTTTGCAAGAGGTGACAGAAGGCTTTGCAAAGCAATGGAAATAGCTTGTGAGCGAGGATTTCATTTTGATGGTTGGGGTGATTGCTTCGATTTACAGAAATGGCTTGATATTTTTGAGGAATGTGGTATTGACCCAACATTTTATGCAAACAGACGAAGGGATTTTGACGAGATTTTACCTTGGGACCATATTGATTATGGTGTTACAAAAAAATATTTATTAAAGGAATGTCAGAAAGCATATGAAAACACCACAACTCCACATTGCCGATTAAAATGCAATAACTGTGGTGCAGCAAAATACGGAAGGGGTGTATGCTTTGAAAAGCGTGAGAATATGGTTTAAAAAAGATAATGAGTGCAGATATATTTCACATTTGGATTTAAATCGCTGTATGCTCAGAGCATTACATAAAAGTAAAATACCGATTTGGCATACTGAGGGATTTAATCCACATCCTTTTGCAACATTTCCGTTGCCTCTTTCATTAGGCTTCAGAGGGATAAATGAATGTATGGATGTAAAGCTCGAAGATGATAATTATTCATATCAGGATATTATTAATAAAATGAATGATTGTCTGCCACGAGGAATAAGGGTATTTAATGTTACTGAACCACAAATGAAAGCAGGAAAAATTGCATATGCTGAATTTAAGATGATTTTTGAAGACAGCAGGACAAGCTCGCATACCATTTGTAATCAGTTAGCTGAATTATTGAACCTTGAAAAGATTGAAATTGAAAAGAAATCTAAAAAAGGTATGAAATTAGTTGACATTAAGCCTGCGATAAAAAGCTACAAAATCATAGAAAATTTTGATAATGCTGAATTAAACATAATATTATCGGCAGGCAGTACAGAAAATGTGAATCCGAATTTACTTGTAACATCATTAAATAACAGATTTGAGGTTGAATATCAGGTTGATATAACAAAAATTGACCTATATGATTCTGAAATGAAAAAATTTAGATAGAATTGTTAGATTTTTAAAAAACTTCTATAAATTTTCACTTTGATTTGTTGTTTTTGTCATATAACTGTCACATAAAATCAGTATTATATAGTCACAATATAAATACAAGTTCATTTTTGGTGAATTTTTTCATAGATTTTCCTCTCAGAATTAAAGACCGACAGGCTGAGTCGGTCTTTAATCATTTTCAGGTGGTTTTTATGTATTACTATTATTCGTTAAATGAATATTTAAAAAATACCTTTGGTGAGAAGGTTTATAAAATTTCTCTTGACGGTGGTATGACCTGTCCAAACAGAGATGGAACATTAGGGAATAAGGGTTGTATTTTTTGCAGTAGTGGAGGTTCAGGCGAGTTTGCCACCAGTAGAAATTTATCAGTTGCAGAACAGCTTGAACAGGCTAAAAACAGAATAAAAAGTAAAACTAAATGCCAAAAATTTATTGCATATTTCCAGCCGTTCACCAATACATATGCAGATATAGAATATCTAAGAAAAATTTATATGCAGGCGATTGAGAATGATGAAGTAGTTGCATTGTCTATTGCAACTCGTCCTGATTGTCTTGGTGAAGATGTACTTGGATTGCTTAAAAATATCAATAAAATCAAACCAGTATGGATTGAGCTTGGCTTGCAGACAATTCATAAATCAAGTGCTGATTACATACGGAGAGGCTATGAGCTTGATGTCTATGATAGGGCAGTTGAAAATTTAAGAAAAATAAACATAAATGTAATAACACATATTATTCTGGGTTTGCCTTATGAAACCAAAGAAATGATGCTTGAAACCGTTAAATATGTAGGTGAGAGGACAGACGGAATTAAGCTGCAGTTATTGCATATTCTAAAGGATACAGATTTACTTGAGGAGTATGAAAAACAGAAATTTCAAACTTTGTCACTTGAAGAATACATAGATATTTTGTGTGATTGCATTGAAGTTTTGCCAAAAAATGTTGTAATTCACCGCTTAACAGGTGACGGTGATAAAAAAATACTTGTTGCACCGTTATGGAGCGGAGATAAAAAAAGAGTATTGAATACAATAAATAAAGCTTTTAATGATAGAAATATTATTCAAGGAAAAAATGTTCATATAGATTAATAAATAGCATAATAATAAAATCTCAAAAAATTATTAAAAAATATTCAAAATTGCGTGATTTTTTAGAGATAATATGTTATACTAAAAGAAAATAAATCAATTATAATGAGGTGTTTAAAATGAAAATGGATAAAAAAGTGCTTTTTACTACAGCTTTTGCTGCTGCAGCAATTACAGCAGGAGTGGCTGCTGTAATTACAAATAAATTATTAAAGTCAAGGTGTCAGCCAATGTATTTACCTGCTCCACCTGAGAATGATGAAAAGTGTGAAGCTGTAAAAAACAATAAAGCTGAGGAAAGCTGTATTACAGAGCCTGAGGATATTATAATTGCCGAAGTTACAAATGATGATTCACTTTCATTTGAATATGAGGACAGTCCTTCTTCAAGTATTACTGCTGAAAATGATGATGAAATTAATGTTTCAGAATCCTTAAATTATGTTGAAGCTGAAGATACACAAAATATAGAGTTTTGATTTGAATGATACAGAAACAATGCTCTAATTAACAAATCTTTGAAAATCAGGAGGAATAATTAATTTCCTCCTGATTTTGTATAAACTGTATAATTATATGTTATGATGTTCTAACAGTTTTTTAGTTGACAAATTTTCAAAAAATGATATTCTATATAGTAGGAAGTTTTTATTTTCTTCAAAATATTATTCAAATGTGGGGAGCGTAATAATATATTATGAAAAAATTTCTGATTTTTGTTTTGATTATCGCAATACTTGGTGGAGGATATTTCCTTTACACAAATCCAGCCTATGTTGATGCAGTAAAGCGTGTTACAGAAAAATCTGAGGATCAGAAAGAGTTGGATGGAGAATATGTGTTTTTAATGGGTAAAAAGGTTTTAAATGTACAGGAACACCTAAAGGAAATCTCAGTGGGTAAGAAAATTATGGTAGATTCTCAGGCGTCAGTATCTTTTAAGATTGTTATACCAAAGTCAAATACAATTCTATCACAATATGCTAAAAATCTTTCTGATGAATTTAATGATTGTGGATTTTCTACTACAGTATCTTCATCAAATGATACACCACTAAGATTTTCAATTTTAACAGGAAATTACGATTTTGCGATAATTCCATCGAATTTTATAGATTACTCAGGAGTAACACCTGGTACATATTTCCAGTTATCCGCAGATAATATGGCTTGGGCAACAGCATATGCGGCTACTTATGATGATTATTATTAATTAGTACAAAAACAACTCTGCAAATATTTGCAGAGTTGTTTTTTAATATAGACACTTTATCAATAGTTGGGTAACAACAAAATGGAAGAAAATGCAAGCGATGGTGTTAAGCTGTCGCTTGTTTTTATCTCAGTTTTTTAAAAAAATCTTTCAGGAGCTGAGAACATTCGTCAGCCATAATTCCACCACAATATTCTGGTTTGAAATTATATGGCATTTCAAACAGATTTGTTATTGTTCCGCAAGAGCCGTTTTTAAAATCATATGCTCCAAAATATACCTTAGGAATATGTGCATTTATTATTGCACCGGCACACATTGGACAGGGTTCAAGTGTTACATATATTTCACAGTTCCATAATCTCCAGCCTCCAAGCTTTTGGCACGCTTGATTTATAGCATCAATTTCAGCATGCAGCAAGGCATTTTTTTCGGTTTCTCTTTTATTTCTGCCAATGGATATAATTTCACTGTTTCTTACAATTACTGCTCCCACAGGTACTTCCTTTTCTTCTGCTGCCTGTCTGGCTGCCTGAATTGCTTTTTTCATAAATTCTTCGTTGTAGTTTTGCATTTTATCCTCTTTATCTTAATTTTTAACCCCGTACAAGTTTAGGTTTATACGGGGTTGATTTTTTATATTTAATTTGTTGTAATATTTCCGAAAATTCCAAGTGAATATAAAGTAGTAACAAAAAATATACTTAACGATATTAATACACCGAAAGTGGAAAAACATTCAATTATTTTTTCCTTTAATGAAAATTCAGAAATTATCTGATAATTAGTTCCAGACTTATTATCCATTTTGAAAAAATACTTATAATTATTACTTAGATATATAAATGAAATGATTCCCAGTAGGCAAAATACTATAACTACAATAATATATACAATGTTTAATATTTTGTCATTTACAATATTGCTTGTATTGAGAATATCAATCATAACAGCATAGAAATTATTAATAAAGTGAATTGTGATTGATGGAAGTAACGAGTTTGTTTTGCAGTCTATATATGCGAAAATCAGACCTAATATAAATGCAAATGGTATCTGAGAAATATTGCCATGCATTGCTCCGAAAAGAATCGCAGAGGTAATTATTGCAAAGACATCTCCGTATTTTCTTAATGTTCCCATTACCACTCCTCTGAAAGCAAATTCTTCGGCAAAGGCAGGAACAATGGCTGTTGATATTATATAAAGTATGTTGCCAAATAATGTTGGAGCAGAGTTTTCAAAACTAATTTGATTTTCAAGTCCAAATAGCGAAAAGTTGTTGCTTACAATTTCTGATGCATAATTTGCAATCATTGCAGCTGCCATTCCTATTGCGATAATAGGAAAAAATAAATCTGCTTTTACCTTATGTACAGGTATAGTTTCAAAAATATTGTTTCCTGAAAACAAGAAATAAAATAATCCGGGAATAAATGCGGATAATGTGCTTACAAATATAGTCAGCAAAAACATTGGTACTGTATTGGAGCTTGATAGGAGTGAGGAATCTCCAGTAACAGCAAGCAGGATGATTTCTATGATAATAGCACTTACTATCATAAATAAGTTATAGCTAAGCACAAAAAATCCTAAACCGTTTGATGTTTTTCTAAGTTTTTTCCGTTCTAATTGTTTTATGTTATTTTTCAGTATTTCGTCTGAATTGACATAATTACTGTAATTTGGTGTATTATTCAAATTTAATCTCCCCAAAAAATGTTAATGTAATAATCTTTATAATATCATATATATAATTCTTTTTCAAGAAATATATCAGAGTTGTTATACTTAAATTACAGTTGCTCAATTCTATTGACAAAAACGGATTTATTGTGATAACATATATTTATTATATAGATATAGAAAGGATGTTCAGTCGTGATAACTGCTATGCTTTTTGCCGGTGGAAGCGGTGTGAGAATGAAGGATTCTGATATTCCAAAGCAATTTCTTGAAATCGGCGGTAAACCGATTATTATTCATACTATTGAACATTTTGCAAATCATCCATTGGTAGATGCCATTGTGGTTGCTTGCAAAGCAGATTGGATTGAATATCTTAATAATTTAATAAAAGAATTTAATGTTCCAAAGTTTCGTGCTGTAGTTCCAGGAGGTAAAACTGGATTTGACTCAATTCATAATGGTGTAGTTGCGGTTGCTGGATTTTCCAAAAATCCTGATGATATTATACTTATTTGTGACGGTGTTCGTCCTATGCTGTCTGAAAAACTAATCACAAACTGTATTAATGATACTATTAAATATAAATCGGCTGTTCCTGTTACTCCGAGCATTGATTCATTGCTTTATAGCGAGGACGGTATATCTTGTGGAAAAAGCTATCAAAGAAGTACAATGTATATTACTCAAGCACCTCAGGGTTATACTATGGAGCGGATTTTATGGGCTCATAACGAGGCTTATAAAAGAGGAATTACTAATCCTGTTTCTTCAAGTGAGCTTTTTATTGAGTTGGGTGAAAAGGTGCATATTTTCCTTGGTGAAAGATTTAATATTAAAGTCACCACTTCGGAGGATTTAACTACGCTCAGAGCACAGTTTTATTATAATAATTACAAACAATTTGCTAAGGAAGAATTAAAATATGGATTGTAAGGTTAAAGCTCTTATAAAAAATTCTGTATATCAGGATATTTTGGAAATAGTATCCTCTGATATAGATTGGAAAAAATTTTCAGGCAAAACTATTTTAATTACAGGTGCAGGCGGTTTTATCGGATATTACTTATCACTTGCATTTCTTTTGAGAAATGATTTATATTCTGAGAATATTAAGGTAATTGCCCTTGTAAGAAATAAAAGCAAGGCTCAGAATAAATTCGGCTATTTACTAAATCGTGATGATTTGGTTCTTTGTGTACAAGATGTAAATGAAAGTATTAGTTGCCAGAAAGCTGATTATGTTATACATATGGCAAGTCAGGCAAGTAATATTCAGTTTGAAAATGACCCTGTAGGTACTATTAATGCAAATCTCTCTGGAACTGCAAATGTTTTGGATTTTGCCAAAAAATCCTGTAGTGAGGCTGTTTTAATTGTATCGAGTCTTAAGGTTTATGGAACTGTTTTCAAGGGTGATGAAAAAATTAAAGAGGAAGATTTGGGATATATAGATTTTACATCATATAAAAATTGCTATGCAATGGGCAAGAGAGCTTCTGAAACTCTTGCGGCAAGCTATGTAAAGCAATACGGTATGAATATTAAAATCGCAAGGCCAAGCTATATTTATGGTGCAAGCAGTCTTGATGATGACAGAGTGTGGGCTCAGTTTATTGCTAATGTTGTAAAAAACGAGGATATACTTCTTAAAAGCAACGGAGTCGCAAATCGTTCCTTCTGTTATGTTTCAGATACAGCATCGGCTTTGCTTTATATTATGCTTAATGGTGTAGATTCTGTGCCGTATAATATTTCAAATGAAAAGTCAGATACTACTATCAGAAATTTTGCTAAGACTGCCTGTGAGGTATTTCCTGAGCGAAATATCAAGCTGTCATTTGCTAATAAGGAAGATGAATTTTACGATACTTCTCAGAAATCTGTGCTTGCTCCAACGGCAGAAATTCTTGATAATTCTAAAATTCTGGCTCTTGGCTGGATTCCAAAGGTTGATTTAGCTGAGGGAATAAAGCGTTCTGTAAAAATTCTTGAGGAGAAATAATGCTTAGGAGCCTTTTGGCTCCTTTTACATTTTACATTCATTAATTCTGTATTATTGTCTTAAATTTTATCTTATTTTGTTTTTATTTCTATCTTATCATACAATATGTTATACCTCTATTGACAAAAAAGCTGGAAATGTGGTATTATAAATTAGTTTATAGATGTATAATTTTGTAAATTGAATTTTAGTTATATTTATTTTTCTACGGAGGAAGAGTAATGAATACTGCAATTATACTTGCCGGCGGTGTTGGAAGCAGAATGGGTGCTGACAGACCTAAGCAGTTTCTTATGGTTGAGGATAAACCTATAATTTCCTATTGTCTTAAAATATTTCAGAATCATAGTGAAATTGATAATATTGTTATAGTTGTCAGCGAGGAATGGCAGAGCTTTGTTGAAGAAAATGCTAAAGAATGTGGTATCACAAAGATATGTGGCTATGCTCCAGCAGGTAAAACAAGACAACATTCGATTTATAACGGTCTTAAATGCATTGATAAAAATGCAGGAGATACTGATGTTGTTATAGTTCATGATGCGGCTCGTCCTCTTGTTTCTGACCAGATTATTTCTGATTGTATTAAGGGTGCTACTGAATTTGACGGTGCAATGCCTGTTATTTCAGTCAAGGATACTGTATATCAGAGTGCTGACGGAAAGAAAATAGGCTGTCTTTTAAAACGCTCTGAGCTTTTTGCAGGACAAGCTCCTGAAAGCTTTAACTTTAAGAAATATTATAAAATCCATAACGAAGTTTCTGATGAGGAAATTGGTCTTACAGCAGGTAGTAGTGAGATTGCTTACAGACATGGTATGGAAATTACAATGGTAAAAGGCAGCGAACGCAATTTAAAAATTACTACTCAGGAGGATCTCAAAACATTTGAGACGATTTTGAAAGGTGTGAATTAATATGGATACTATGAAAGCAAGAGTTTTAAAGGCTGTTGGAAATCTTGAATATTGCGATTATCCAATGCCTGAGGTTGCAGAGGATGAGGTTCTGTTTCGTGTAAGAGCTTGTGGAATCTGCGGTTCAGATATTCCAAGAATTTTTGTTAATGGTACTTATCATTTTCCAACAATTCCGGGACACGAATTTTCTGGTGAGGTTGTTGCTGCTGGCAGCAGTAAATATGAAAATCTTGTTGGAATGAGAGCTACAGTATTTCCTCTTATTCCTTGCAAGACCTGTGAAAGCTGTAATAAGGGCAGCTATGAAATGTGCAAAAGCTATGATTATCTTGGCTCAAGAAGTGACGGTGCGTTTGCAGAATATGTAAGAGTTCCTGTATGGAATTTAGTTCCAATTCCTGATAATCTCTCATTTGAAGAGGCTGCAATGACCGAGCCTTGTGCTGTTGGTTTGCACGCATTGAGAAGAGCACAGATTGAGGTTGGCGATACTGTAGCAATTTTCGGACCTGGTACAATAGGTATGCTTGTTGCACAGTGGGCAAGAGCTTGGGGTGCAAAGGTGCTTTTAATTGGTACTGATATAAATAACTGGGATTTCATTGAAAGCCTTGGTTTTTATGATTACTGCAACTCCTCACACGAGGATGCTATAGAGTGGGTAAAAAAGATGACAAACGGTATTGGTGCTGATATTACAATTGAGGCAGTTGGTGCAAATATTACCGCTTGCAACTGTCTTGAGGCTGTAGCAGCAGGCGGAAAGGTTTTATTTATCGGAAATCCGCATAGTGACTTTACTTTCCCACAAAATAATTACTGGCAGATTTTAAGAAAACAGCTTACACTTTATGGTACATGGAATTCAAGCTACAGTGATACACATAAGAGTGACTGGAATCTTGTTGTTGATGCTATGGCAACAGGTAAAATTGATGTTAAGAAGTTGATTACTCATAAATTCGACCTTGAGCATATGGACGAGGGTCTTGAAATTATGAGAGATAATAAAGAGTTTTTTGCAAAAATTATGGTAGTCAACGAGGACTGAGAGGTTATTGTATAATGAATGGCTTGCTTTCACCGTCACTAATGTGTGCTGATATGTTAAACTTAGAGTCTGAGCTAAAGACTTTAGATAATCTTGGCGTAGAATATATACATCTTGATTTTATGGATAATAAGTTTGTACCAAACATAACTTTGGATACTAATTTGATTAAGTCCGTAAAGTCAGTTTTAAAGGATATGAAGAGAGATATTCATATAATGGCATTCGAGCCTCAGCAATATTTTGATAAAATGGAGATTTGTGAGGGTGATATAGTATCTGTTCATTATGAGGCTTGTGAGGATTTACATTCGGTTATAGGTGCTATTCGTGATAAGGGTGCATCTCCGTTTGTTGCAATAAGTCCTGATACATCAGTTGATGTTCTTGAAGATTATCTTGCTGAAATTGATGGTGTGCTTGTTATGACGGTTTATCCCGGATTTGCAGGTCAGCCTATTGTTGAGGGCAGTTTTGAAAAAATTCAGGCTGTCAGAAAGCTGATTGACGAAAAAGCTCCTGAGCTGTTGCTTGAGGTTGACGGTCATGTAAGTTGGGATTTGTGCAGTAAAATGCGTGAATGTGGTGCAGATATTTTTGTTGCTGGTTCTTCATCTGTATATTCCGGTGAAGATACAATGGAAAACTCTGTTAATAGAATGTATGAATTAATAAAATAAAATTATATCTAATATTTTAAATTTAGCGTTAAAGATAACCTTGAATGATATTTATCGTACAAGGTTATCTTTGAATATATCTATGTGGGGTGTAATGTTTGGAATATAAAATTCAAGTCAAATCATTGAGAATTAAGGACCGAAGTATGTACCTTAATATTATGGGTGAGGTTGCTGACGAAAGTATTAATACTCATTTTCTTTCAAAGCCTAAAATAGTATTACATTTTTTTGATGGAACTGAGGACAGAAGAATTCCATTTATTCTTACAAATGTTACATATGTTGACGGAAAATGCTATTTTTCAGGTAAATACAGATACAGACTTGATTTGCTTTTCTGGAAAACAAGAAAAGACTGTCTGCCGTTTGATATGTATCTGAATTTTAGTTTTGCAGATTATTACGAAGAAAAAATCCCTGTTGACTTAACTCCTGAGGAGTTTGAAACAGATGATAAATGCTATGGTTACATACTTGAGGGCAATCATTTCAGATTTTTGCCTAACAAGAAGAAAATTTACCATACAAGATTTTCAAGAACCTTTGTTGGTGTTGTAGATTTTATCGTAAGAGCGATTGAATATATTATTGCTATTCTGATGATACCGTTATTTATGATTGACGGTTTGCTGAGATTTACAGAAGTAAAAAGGTTCCCTGCAAAATTCAATGACCCAAATCCGATTAAAAGATACATAGCATTTGTATTCTCACGCTTTTCAAGTGTAGCTACATATAAAGTATCTATCTGGACAGTTAAGCGATACATATTCAGAAAATGTTATAATTTCTACAAGCTTAGAAAAATTCAGGATAACAAAATTACTTTTATTTCACTAAGAAGAGATGATTTGTCAGGAAACTTTGCTTTTGTATATGACAAGCTTAAGGATGACAAGAATCTTGATATTAATTTTATTCTTAATGAACACACTATTGCTTATATGTCTTTTAAGGAAATTAAGGCATTTACAAAGGCTTGTGCAACAAGTAAGACCGTAATTCTTGATGAATTTACACCAATGATTCATTATATAGATTTAAGACCTGAAACAAAGCTTATTCAGCTTTGGCATGCCTGCGGTGCATTCAAAACCTTTGGCTTTACAAGACTTTCAAAGCCTCATGGCTCACCACAGACAACACGCAACCACAGAAGCTATGATTATGTTACAGTAAGCTCAACCTACTGCAAAAAATGTCATTCTGAGGGATTTGGTATTCCTACCGATAATGTTGTAGCAACAGGTATTCCAAGAACCGATGTATTCTTTGATGAAGAGTATAAAAAGCAGGTTAGAGAAAAATTTTACACTGATTATCCTCACTTCAGAAACAAGAAGATTGTTATGTTTGCTCCTACATTCAGAGGAATGGTAAAGGAAACTGCATTTTATCCAACTGAGATGTTTGATTTGGAAACAGTATGCAAAAAGCTTCCTGATGACTATGTGTTTATAATCAAGCATCACCCATTTGTAAAAGATGAACAGCCAATTCCTGAGAAGTATAAGAACAGAATTATTGACTTGTCTGAAAACAGCGAGCTTAATGATTTGCTCTTCGTTACAGATGTTATAATTACCGACTATTCATCACTTGTATTCGAGGCATCATTACTTAATATTCCAATGGTATTCTATGTATTTGACCTCGAAAAATATATTAATGAGCGTGATTTCTACTTTGATTTCAAGCTTTATGCACCAGGTAAAATTGTGTATTCTCAGGAAACACTTATTGATTGTATTGCAAAGCGTGATTTCTGTGAGGAAAGAATTGCTCCTTTTGCAGATATGTTCTTTGATTATCGTGACGGAAAGTCAACTGACCGAGTTGTAAAACTTATTTACGATTCTTTAAAATAATGCTTGACAAATAGAAAAATTAGTATTATAATATGTAGGTAAAATAAAGCAAAGCAGAAATGCTTTCACCTGTGGGGTGTCGTCTGCACGGGTCAATACCTTAATTTATTATTTCTTTATTTTGTGTATTGCTATGCGGACGGATGTATTTCTGTCCGCATTATTTATTTCTATTGGTACTTTGGAGGTGCTTAACCATCGGCAAGAAAGATATTCAGATCAACGAAGAAATTCGTGATAAAGAACTAAGAGTAATTGGACCTGACGGTCAACAGCTTGGAATAATGTCTTCAAAAGAGGCACTTAATCTTGCAGAACAGAAAAATCTCGATTTGGTTAAAATTGCTCCGCAGAGCAATCCGCCTGTTTGTAAGATTATGGACTATGGTAAATATCGTTTTGAACAGGCTAAAAGAGAGAAAGAAGCAAGAAAAAATCAACATATTGTTGATATTAAAGAGGTAAGATTATCACTTAATATTGACACTCATGATTTTAATACTAAGCTTAATAATGCTCTTAAATTCATCAAACATGGCGACAAGGTCAAGGTTTCTATCAGATTCAGAGGTCGTGAAATGGGTCATCCTGAGATAGGTCTGGATACTATGAAGCGTTTTGCCGAGGCTTGCAGTGAAACAGCAGTTATTGAAAAACCAGCTAAGCTTGAAGGAAGAAATATGCTGATGTTTCTTGCACCAAAGTCAAGTAAGTAATTAAAGCTAAGGAGGATATTAAATTATGCCTAAGATTAAAACACACAGCGGTGCTAAAAAGCGTTTTAAGATTTCTAAGAATGGTAAGGTTATCCGTGCACACGCTAACAAAAGACATATCTTAAACAAGAAAACTACTAAGCGTAAAAGAGGTCTTCGTCAGACAGTTGCTACTGATAAGACAAATACAGCTCAGATCAAGCGTTTGATTCCTTACAAGTAATCGCTTATCGTTGAACTTACTAATATAGAATTTATCGGAGGTAACATAAATGGCACGAGTAAAAGGTGCGATGATGACTCGCAAAAGAAGAAAAAAGACTTTAAAGCTCGCTAAGGGCTACTGGGGTTCAAAATCAAGACATTTCAAAATGGCTAAACAGGCTGTTATGAAATCAGGCAATTATGCATACATTGGTCGTAAGCAGAGAAAGAGAGATTTCCGTCGTCTTTGGATTACTCGTATTTCAGCAGCTTGCAAGGCTAACAATACTAACTATTCAACATTTATGAATGGTCTTAAAAAGGCTGGTATCACATTAAACCGTAAGATGCTTTCTGAAATTGCTATTTCAGACCCTGCTGCTTTTACATCACTTGTTGAACAGGCTAAAAACGCTTAATTTTTAATTGTAATTGCGTTTGGGGTTTCCCCAAACGCTTTTGCTGTTTATAGGGTATTTGGTGATTTTATGCTTACTATTACAAGCAAAGATAATGCAAATATTAAAAATACTGTTAAATTGAAAAACAGTTCCAAATTCAGAAAAAAATCAGGTGCGTTCATTGCTGAGGGTGTCAGACTTTGTATGGATGCAATGTACAGCGGAGCAAAAATTGAAATTTTATTCGCAACCGAAAATGCTGTTCAAAAGTATGAACAGGATTTTGAAAAGCTTAGTAATTATGCGGACAAAACCTTTATCGTAACTGCACCGATTTTTGCTATTATGAGCGATACCGAAACTCCTCAGGGATTTCTTTGCGTAATAAAGGCACTTGACAAAATTCCTGAGTTTGATACAATAAAAAGAAATAGTAAATTTATTGCACTTGAAAATTTACAGGATCCGTCAAATCTTGGAACGATACTGCGTACAGCAGAGGCTTTTGCACTTGACGGCATTGTGCTGTCAGCTGATTGCTGTGATATTTACAGTCCTAAGGTTGTTCGTGGAAGTATGGGAGCTGTTTTCAGAATCCCATTTTTAATCTGCAATAATATTGTCGATTTTCTTAGAGAAAATCAATCTCTTGTTTCATATGCCGCTGTTGTGTCTGATGCTGAAAATATAACTGAGGTTTCATTTAATAATCCAAGCATTGCTGTTATCGGCAATGAGGGTAATGGGTTGCGAAAAGAAACCATTGATTACTGTAATCACAGAATTACAATACCAATGTCAGGAAAGGCTGAATCTCTTAATGCCTCAACGGCTGCATCAATAATTATGTGGGAAATGGTAAAATGATTTCTTCAAATGCTAAAATCTGGATATGGCTTGCCTCCGCTTTAGGATTTGCTAATCCTAAAATCAGAAGATTATATGAATTATACCCTGATATATCTGATTTCTATAATGGCGGTGCTAAGGAATGGCGACTTAGTGGTATATTTAATCAGCGTGACCTTAATAAGCTTGAGGCGACGCAATTAAATTCTGCTGATAAAATTCTTGACAGATGTATGCAGTTGAATTATTCTGTAATTTCAATAGATGATGAAAGCTTTCCTGCTTGTCTGAGGAATATTGAAGCTCCTCCTGCGGTAATTTATGTCAGTGGTCATTTGCCAGATATAGATAACAGATTATCTATTGGAATTGTAGGAACAAGACGAGCTACAGATTACGGCATAACTAATTCCTACAAAATAGGTTACGCATTATCAAAATACGGTGTAACCATTGTAAGTGGCGGTGCGTTAGGTGTGGATTGTGCATCTCATCGTGGAACGCTTGCAACGGACGGAGTTACTATTTGTGTGCTTGGTTGCGGAATTAATTATAACTATCTTAATGAAAATGCGATGATGCGTCAGGCTATTACAAAGCGTGGAGCTGTAATTTCTGAATATCCGCCTGATTCAGCTCCAAGAAATTTTCATTTTCCAGCAAGAAACAGAATAATATCTGCATTATCTGACGGAGTTCTGATAATAGAAGCAGGAATAAAAAGTGGTTCGCTGATTACAGCTAACTATGCAGGAGAGCAGGGTAAAAAGGTTTTTGCGTTGCTTGGAAATAACTCTCCGCAGAATGAGGGTTCTAACGAAAGAATAAAAGAGGGTACAGCCATACCTATTACAGATTTTTTAGATATTCTTAATGAATTTGACGGTCTGTATGCTACAAATGGCGATATTGATTTTAATTTTATATCTGAAAATGATTTGAATGAAGTACCGACAAAAGGTAAATCAAAAAAATCAGCTAAGAGCAGAAATGCAAAATCAAATTTAAATAATTGTGTGTTAAATATAGATGAATTGAAAAATTCTGTTATTTCAAAGGATATTAGTAATAAAAGTAAAAAGAAATCTGATAATAACAGAAGTAAATCAAAAACTGAAGAAATTTTAGATGCTGAAAAATCAGTTGCACAGAAAAATAGTTTTAAAGTGCAGACTGAAATAAGTGAACATCAAAAAAGCAAAAGCATTGCAGAGCCAGAAAAATCAGATAGTACGGATACTATGATTGAAAAAGCTGATAATAATGATGTTCGCATAAAAAATAAAGAAAATCTGAATTTGAATACAACGGTTCAGGCAGTTTATGATTACATAAATTGCGAACCTGTACATATAGATAAGATAGCAAATGATTTAAATATTCCAATCTTTAAGGTGCTTGTTGCATTGACTACTCTTGAAATGAAGGGTCTTGTTACAGCGTTACAAGGGCGGAGATATATTTTAAAATAACGGAGGAATTAAATGTCAGATTTGGTAATTGTGGAGTCGCCCGCAAAAGCTAAAACAATCAAAAAGTACCTTGGAAGTGGCTATGAAGTAGTTGCATCTATGGGTCATGTCAGGGATTTGCCAAAAGCCCGACTTAGTGTTGATATAAAGCATAAGTTTACTCCAAAATATGAAATAATCAAGGGCAAAGAAAAGCTTGTAAAGGAATTAAAGGCACTTGCAGATAAGAGTGATAATATTTATCTTGCAACCGACCCTGATAGAGAGGGAGAAGCTATTTCATGGCATCTTGCATATATTCTTGGATTGCCTGACGGTTATGATAAGCGTGTTGAATTTAATGAAATTACAAAATCAGGTGTACAGAATGGTATGAGCAATCCTCGTTCAATAAACCTTGACCTTGTAAATGCACAGCAGGCAAGACGAGTACTGGACAGACTTGTTGGTTATAAGCTTAGTCCTTTTATTTCTCAGAAAATCAGAAGAGGTTTATCGGCAGGCAGAGTTCAGTCCGTAGCTTTGAGAATAATAGTTGACAGAGAAGAAGAAATCAGAAAATTCAAGCCTGAGGAATACTGGACAATAGATGCAAAGTTTATTCCAAAGGGCAGCAGA
Organism: Ruminococcus sp.; assembly: GCA_024403825.1. Classification (GTDB taxonomy): domain Bacteria; phylum Bacillota; class Clostridia; order Oscillospirales; family Acutalibacteraceae; genus Ruminococcoides. Next base: position 67,109 of record JAKSRB010000001.1, read on the forward strand.
AAGCAGTTTACAGCAAGTCTGTATTCTGATGCAAATGGTAAAATCAAAATTCAGAATCAGGAACAGGCTGATAAAATTGAGGCAGACCTAAAGGATGCCGAATATATGATTACAAAGGTAAGACATGGCACAAGGAAAAGAACACCAGCACCACCGTTTATTACCTCTACATTACAGCAGGAAGCATCAAGAAAGCTTGGTTTCCAGTCAAGAAGAACAATGAAGGTTGCTCAGGAGCTGTATGAGGGTGTTGATGTTCAGGGAATGGGTGCTACAGGTCTTATAACATATATGAGAACTGACTCGTTGAGAATTTCTGAGGTTGCAATAGATGAAGTTACAAAATATATTGCATCAGAATTTGGCAGTGAATATCTGCCTGACAAACCACGAGTATTCAAGTCAAGAGGAAATGCACAGGATGGTCACGAAGCAATAAGACCTTCAATGCCACATCTTGCACCTGATATGATAAAGGACAGCCTTACATCTGACCAGTATAAATTATATAAACTAATTTGGAACAGATTTACAGCCTCTCAGATGTCTGATTGTATTCATAAAACTACTCAGGCAGATATTGAGGCAAATGGATATACCTTTAAAGCCTCAGGTTATTATGTAAGTTTTGACGGATTTACAAAGCTGTATGTTGAAAGTAAGGATGAGAGTGAAGAAAAGTCCTCAGAATTACCTTCACTTGAAAAGGATACTCCTGTAAAGTGCAAGGAATTGCAGAAAAATCAGCATTTCACACAACCGCCTGCACGATACACCGAAGCATCACTTATCAAAGCACTTGAAGAGTACGGAATAGGAAGACCTTCAACCTATGCATCAATTATCACAACAATAACAAGCAGAGAGTATGTAAAGCGTGAGGCAAAAAGTCTGATACCTACTGAGCTTGGTGAAGTTATTACAGGATTAATGAAGGAAAGATTTCCAAAAATTGTAAATCTTAAATTCACAGCACAAATGGAAGAAGAGCTTGACACCGTTGAACATGGAAATGAAGAATGGGTAGAGGTACTTGACGGATTCTATACAGAGTTTTGGGAAACCATTAAGAAAGCCAAAGCTGATATGGAGGGCGTAAAGCTAAAGCTTAAAGAAGATGAAACAGACCTTGTTTGTGATAAGTGCGGTAAGCCAATGGTAGTAAAATTCGGCAGATTCGGAAAGTTTATAGCTTGCTCAGGTTATCCTGACTGTAAAAATGTAATGAAGTTTGTACAGAAAACAGGTGTTAAATGTCCGAAGTGTGACGGAGATGTAATTGTAAAGCATACAAAGACAAAAAGGATTTTTTATGGTTGTTCCAATTATCCTGAATGTGATTTTGTAAGCTGGAATGAACCAACAAATGAAAAATGTCCGCAATGTGGTGGAATTTTATACAGAAAAAAAGGTAAAAAGCCTGTTTTATTCTGTTCTGCCGAGGGTTGCGGTTACAGTAAAACCGATAATCAGGAAGATAGCTAATGTATATTAATGTTATAGGAGCAGGACTTGCAGGCTGTGAGGCGGCAATGCAAATTGCAAATCAGGGTATCAAAGTAAAATTGTACGAAATGAAGCCTCAAAAGCGAACACCTGCACATCATACCGATATGTTTGCAGAGCTTGTATGCTCAAACTCTTTAAAAGCAATGCGAACTGAAAGTGCGGCAGGACTTTTAAAGGAAGAAATGCGTAGGCTTAATTCATTTCTTATGAAATGTGCAGACAGCTGCAAGGTTCCGGCAGGTGGAGCTTTGGCTGTTGACAGAGATATTTTTTCAAGGCTTGCTACCAAGGAAATTTATGATAATCCGAATATTGAAGTTATAAATGGTGAGGTTACGGATATTCCTGATGATGCAATAACAGTTGTTGCTACAGGACCTCTAACCTCAGAACCACTCGCAAATGCTGTTCAAAAAATGTTTGGTGATTCACTTTCATTTTTTGATGCGGCAGCTCCTATTGTTACCGCAGATAGCATTGATATGGACTATGCTTTTTCAGCATCAAGATACGGCAAGGGTGACGGTGATGATTATATTAACTGTCCTATGAATAAAGCTGAATATGAAAGCTTTTACAATGAGCTTGTTTCTGCTGAAAGGGCCGCCTTACATGATTTTGATGTTAATAATCCAAAGGTATATGAGGGTTGTATGCCTGTTGAAGTAATGGCACAGCGTGGCGAGGGTACATTAAGATTTGGACCAATGAAACCAGTTGGTTTGACTGATCCGAGAACTGGTCACAGACCATGGGCAGTTTTACAGTTAAGAAAAGAAAATTCAGCAGGAACAATGTATAATCTTGTTGGATTTCAGACTAACCTCAAATTTCCAGAACAGAAAAGAGTATTTTCACTTATTCCTGCTTTGCATAAGGCAGAATTTGTAAGATATGGTGTAATGCACAGAAATACCTTTATATGTTCGCCAAAGGTACTTAATGCCGATTATTCTGTTAAGGGTAACAAAAATCTGTTTTTTGCAGGTCAGATTACAGGTGTTGAGGGATATATGGAATCTGCTGGTTCTGGCATTATTGCAGGAATAAATGCAGTAAGAACCTTACAAAATAAGAAAACCTTGATTTTTCCAAAGAATACAATGCTTGGAGCATTGTCAGGATACATTGCAGATCCGACAGTTGTAAAATTTCAGCCAATGGGTGCTAATTTTGGTATATTACCAGAGCTTACAAATCGTCCGAGAGATAAACGAGAACGAGGTGTAGCTTATTCCGAAAGAGCATTGGAAAGTTTAAAATGCTTTATTGAAAGCGAGGATTAAAACAAATGAAAATAATTATTGATGCTTTTGGCGGTGACAATGCACCACTTGAAATTTTAAAGGGGTGTGCTGAGGCTGTAAAAAAGTTTGGAATAAATATTATCCTTACAGGAAATGAAAACGAAATCAAAAAGACTGCAAGTGAAAATGAAATTTCTCTTGAAAATATGGAAATAGAGCATTGCACTGAGGTTGTAACAATGCACGATACAGCGGACGCAGTTCTTAAATCTAAAAAAGACAGCTCTATGGCTGTTGGTCTTAAGCTTCTTAGTGAGGGTAAGGGTGATGCTTTTATAAGTGCCGGAAACAGCGGTGCATTATGTATGGGAGCAACACTTGGTATCCGCAGAATCAAGGGCATTAAAAGACCTGCATTTGCTCCTGTTATGCCAACTAAAAAAGGATTTTTTATGCTTATGGACGGTGGAGCAAATATTGAATGTCGTCCTGAGATGCTTTATCAGTTTGCACTTATGGGTTCAATTTATATGAATAAGGTTATGGGTGTTGAAAATCCAAGAATCGGTCTTTGTAATGTTGGAACAGAGGAGCATAAGGGTACTGAGCTTTATCAGACTACATATGAGATGCTTAAAAACAGTAATCTTAATTTCATAGGTAATGTTGAGGGCAGGGATTTACCTGACGGTGTTTGTGATGTTGCAGTATGTGACGGATTCACTGGTAATCTTATATTAAAAACCTATGAGGGCGTTGCAATGGTTCTTTTAAACCAGATAAAAAATGTTTTCAAGAGCAGTACCAGAGGTAAGCTTGCAGCGGCACTTACTATGAAGGAGCTTAAGGATTTTAAATACAGATTTGATTATAATTCATATGGTGGTGCTCCAATACTCGGAACCTCAAGACCTGTGTTTAAGGCTCATGGAGATTCAAAAGCAAATACTCTTGTTAATGCAATTAAGCTTAGTGTTGATTATGTCAGAGCTAAAGCTATTGACGAAATTTCTGCGGCAATTTAAAAATTTGTTGCAATTTTAGATATTTGGAGTTCTGAAATGGAAGATTTACAAAAAAAGATTGGTTATCAATTTAAAAATACAGATTTGCTTAAAGAGGCTTTGACTCATTCGTCCTATGCGAATGAGCATAAGTCCAAGCATATCAAATATAACGAAAGACTTGAATTTCTCGGAGATGCTGTACTGTCAATAGTGGTTTCAGATTATATATTTAAGAACTGCCCTGAGCTTCCTGAGGGAGAGCTTACAAAACTCAGAGCATCACTTGTTTGTGAAAAAACTCTATATGATTTTGCAAAAACAATAAATCTTGGAAAATATCTGATATTAAGCAAGGGCGAAAGAAATAATGGTGGTGCAGACCGTCCGTCAATATTATCAGATGCGTTTGAGGCATTAATTGCGGCAATATACATTGACGGAGGATTTACTCCTGCATCAAAGCATATTTTGAATTTTATAATTCCAGCTGTTAAAAATTCCAAGAAAAAACGCATAAATGATTATAAAACCACCTTGCAGGAAATTATCCAGAAAAATCCTGGTGAACAGATTGAATATGTACTTGTAGGAGAAAGTGGTCCTGACCATAACAAGCACTTTGTCGTAGAAGTACATCTCAACAGCAATGTTATTGGAAAAGGCGGAGGTCGCAGCAAAAAAGAAGCTGAACAGCAGGCGGCAAGACAGGCTTTGGAGTTGATGGGTTATTAAACATAGTAATATATCAATTTTTATACCGCATAACGGCTGTCCAAATCAATGCAGTTTCTGTAATCAGAAAAATATAACAGGACAGGTCTGCCAGCCTGATGCTGAAGATATTAAGAATACTCTTGAAAAAGCATTAATTGATTTGGGAGATAAATCTCATAATGCTGAAATTGCTTTTTTTGGCGGTAGCTTTACAGCGATTGACAGGAATTATATGCTCAGCCTGTTAGAGGCTACTGTACCATATATTTCAGAGTTTGAGGGTATAAGAATTTCAACTCGTCCGGACTGTATTGATAATGAAGTTCTTGAAATTCTGAAAAAATACAAGGTAAGCTCAATAGAGCTTGGGGCACAGTCAATGGATGATGAGGTGCTTTTGGCTAACCGTAGAGGACATACTTCTGATGATGTTATAAATGCAAGCAGAAAAATTTCTGAGTATGGTTTTTCTTTAGGCTTGCAGATGATGACAGGGCTTTATAAATCCTCATATGAAAAGGATTTAGCTACAGCAAAGGAATTTATCAGGCTTAAGCCCGATACTGTCAGGATATATCCTACAGTAATTATGAAGGATACTGAGCTTGCAGGTTATTATCTGAGCGGAGATTTTGTACCATATACACTTGAAAAATCTGTTGAGCTTTGTTCTGAACTGATTACTCTTTTTGAAGAAAATAATATAAATATTATCCGACTTGGACTACATTATTCTGACAGCTTGATTAATAACAGCTATGGTAATAATTATCATCCTGCATTTAAGGAATTATGTGAAAGCAGAATTTTTTATAATAAATTTATTAGTATGGCAAATAATGTTGCTTCAAAAAATATTACTGTTACGATTAATCCGAAATCCGTATCTAAATTTCTTGGACAGAAAAAAAGCAACTTGAATTTACTTAATAATATTGGCTATAATATTAAGCTTGAATATGATAATAACCTTTCAAAATACGATTTAATACTGAAACAGGGAGCTATTGAATGAGATTAAAATCATTGGAAATACACGGATTTAAAACCTTTCCAGATAAAACAAAATTATCCTTTGAACAGGGCATAACTTCTGTTGTAGGTCCTAATGGTTCAGGCAAGAGCAACATAAGCGATGCCATAAGGTGGGTACTTGGCGAGCAATCACCAAAAAGCCTGAGATGCTCAAAAATGGAAGATGTTGTGTTCAATGGAACTGATAAAAGAAAACGGCTTGGATATGCAGAAGTTACGCTGAATATAGAAAACAAGGACAGAGTGTTAAATTTTGACGGTGATGAAATTGCAATTACAAGGCGATTTTACAGAAGTGGTGAAAGCGAATATCTGATAAATAAGGCATCCGTAAGATTAAAGGATATAAATGAGCTGTTTATGGATACTGGTCTTGGTCGTGACGGATATTCGATGATAGGTCAGGGAAAAATTGACAGTATTGTATCTTCAAAGGGTGAGGACAGACGAGAAATTTTTGAAGAGGCGGCAGGTATATCTCGTTACAGATACCGAAAAATTGAAGCAGAACGCAAGCTGAAAGCTACAGAAGAAAATTTGCTAAGACTGCGTGATATTGTAACAGAGCTTGAAGAACGAGTAGGACCTTTGCAGAGACAGTCAGAAAAGGCACAAAGCTTTCTTACATATTCAGAGGAAAAGCGTGGACTTGAAATTGCCTTGTGGCTCAGAACCTTGGATAAGTCGCAAAATGAACTTAAAACACAGGATGAAAAAATTTCTATAGCAAAATCACAGTATAAGGATGCTGTACAGGCACTTGAAAATGTTCAGGCTGAAACCGAAGAGATTTATCGTAAAAATGGTGAATTATCATCAAAAATCGAATTATTCAGAGGTCAGATTTCAGAGCTTGAAGGTCAGATTTCTGACAAGCGTTCAATATTGTCAGTTGCAAAAAATGATATTTTGCATAATAATGAGAATATTAATAGATTGCAGGAAGAAATAATTCAGGTTGATAAAAACGCAGACGGTCTTGAAAAGAAAATCGCTGAAAAACAGGAAAAGATTGCAGAGCTTGACTCAGTTATAATAAATAAGCAAAAGCAATATACTGAAATTTCTGAAAAACTAAACCTTGTAAATCTTGATTCAAGCAAAAGTGGAGATGCATTACAGGAGCTTACCTCAGAGCTATCCTTCTTAACCTCAAAATCGGCAGATGCAAAGGTTATTGATATGACCTCTGAAGGCACAATAAAAGAGCTTACATCAAGAATGGAAAATCTTACTTTATCAAATGACGAAAGACAGCAACAGCTTTCAGCTATGGAAGAAATGCTTGAAAAGTATAATTCTGATATAAATTTATATTCAGATGAAATTAATGCTCTTACTAATTCCGTACAGGGACTTGACATAAAGCTTAATACAAAAAATAACAGACGAAATGAGCTTAGAGAAACAAGCGAAAAGCTGTCACTTGATGTAAAAGAGCATTTGCGTAAAATTTCCTTTCTTGAAAATCTCGAAAGAAATCTTGAAGGCTTTTCAAAGAGTGTAAAGGTTATAGTAAATGCCTCAAAGCAGGGAAAGATAAAGGGAATATGCGGACCTGTATCAAGAGTAATATCTGTACCGACAAAATTTGGTGTAGCAATAGAAACTGCACTCGGAGCCGCAATGCAGAATATAGTAACTGAAACAGATGAAGATGCAAAGCAGGCTATCAGATTTTTGAAATCTACAGACGGAGGACGAGCAACCTTCTTACCGCTCAACACTATTAAAGCAAGAGAACTCAGAGAAAATGGACTGGAACAATGCTATGGTTTTGTAGGTGTAGCCGCTGAGCTTTGTTCATGCGATGTAAAATACAGAGGAATTTTATATTCCTTACTTGGTAAAATTGTAATTGCTGAGAATTTGAACTCTGCTACTGTGATAGCAAAGCAATATGCGTATAGATTTAAAATAGTAACGCTTGATGGACAGGTTGTAAATGCAGGTGGTTCGCTGACAGGTGGTTCGCTTAACAAAAATATGGGCTTACTGAGCAGAGCATCTGAGATTGAAGCTTTAAAATTGCAAACTGTTGAATTACAGAATAAAGCAAAGGAAGCTGAAATAGCTTGTGAAAATATTGCTCAGGAGTATTCAGCAATAGAAGCAGAATTGCTTGGTAAAAGGGCAGATATATCCAATAAACAGCAAGAGCTTGTAAGATTGCAGGCAGAAAAAAGAGCTTGTGAAAATGAACTTGCAAATTCAAAGCAGTTTATCAAAAATTCAGAAGAAGAATTAAAAAACTGCGAAGTAAGGATTCATACATTAATTCAAAGTCAAAACCGAGCAAAACAACAGTTAGCTGAATTAAATCAAAAAATAGCTGAGGCAGAAGAAAAGGTAAATTCTGTAACAGGCAACAGAGCTGAGCTTACCAAACAGCGAGAGGAATTTTCCGCACTTTTGCAGAATGTCAGACTTGAAATTATTACTGCACAAAAGGATATTGATGTTTTAAATTCAGAAATTGTTTTTGCTCAAAATTCTGGTTCTGATAATGAAGAAAGAAAGAATTTGCTTAATTCTCAGATTAACGAAGCCAAGGCAAAAATATCTGAAATTGAAACAGATATTTCAAATCACGAAAATGAAATAAATAATCTTAATAACCAACAGACTGAAATCAATAGTCAGATAGAAAAGATTAATGCTTTGAAGAGCGACTATGAAAAAAGGTCAGTTGAAATTCGTAATTTTGAACGAGATAAAACACACGAGAGAGAAACCTCAGGACAGGAGCTTGCACGACTTGAGGAACGCAAGATAAATATTCAGAAGCAGTATGATGACATAATTTCTAAGCTTTGGGAAGAATATGAGCTTACAAAGCGTGAGGCAGAAAAAAATGCTGTAGAGATTAAGGATTCTGCAAAAGCTGTAAAACGCCTTAACGAACTCAAGCAGAAAATAAAAGGCTTAGGAAATGTAAATGTTTCGGCTATTGAGGAATATAAGGAAGTTTCTGAGCGTTACGACTTTATGAGTAGTCAGGTGAATGATATTGAGAAATCCAAAAAGGAAATTGAAAGTCTTATAACTGACCTCACAAAGCAGATGAAGGAAGTATTTGTAGAGAGCTTTGACCAGATAAATAAGAATTTTACATATACTTTTAAAGAGCTTTTTGGCGGTGGTACAGCATCATTATCACTTGCAGACCCTGACAATATTCTTACAAGTGGTATTGATATTATGGTTCACCCTCCTGGAAAAATAGTAGTACATCTTGATGCACTTTCAGGCGGTGAAAAGGCACTTGTTGCTATTGCCTTGTATTTTGCAATTATGAAGGTTCGTCCTGCACCATTCTGTGTTATGGATGAGATTGAGGCAGCACTTGATGATGTTAATGTTTATCGTTTTGCAAGCTATATGAGAAATCTTACAGATAAAACTCAGTTCATTCTGATTACACACCGTAGAGGTACAATGGAAGAGGCTGATGTATTGTATGGTGTAACTATGCAGGATGAGGGTATTTCAAAATTGCTTGAATTGCGTGCAAGTGAGGTTGCCGCAAAGCTTGGTATGGAAACTAAATAAAGGACTGATGATATGGGACTTTTCAATAAAATCAAAGAAGGACTTAAAAAAACTCGTGATGCGGTAATGGGTCAGATAGACTCAATGCTTAAATCCTTTACAAAGATTGATGAGGAATTATTTGAGGAGCTTGAAGAATTGCTTGTAATGGGTGATGTTGGTGTGCCAACTGCCCAGAAGATTTGCGATGAGCTTAGAAAACGAGTTAAAAAAGAGGGAATTACAGACCCTGCAATGATAAATATATTGCTTGAAGAAATTATTTCTGATATGCTAAGCGGTGACGAAGAGCTTGACCTTTCAACCTCACCATCAATTATTTTAGTAATCGGAGTAAACGGAGTAGGCAAAACCACAACAATCGGAAAGCTTGCTAACAATCTCAGAAAAGAAGGTAAAAAGGTAGTTCTTGCGGCAGCGGATACATTCAGAGCAGCAGCTATAGAACAGCTTGATATATGGGCTGATAGAAGTAAATGTGAAATTGTAAAACAGGGTGAGGGAAGTGACCCTGCGGCAGTAATATATGATGCTATTTCAGCGGCAAAGGCAAGGCACGCAGATGTAATTATATGCGATACAGCAGGCAGACTTCACAATAAAAAGTACTTAATGGATGAGCTTGCAAAAATCAATCGTATTATTGACAGAGAATTACCTGATGCTGCTAAAGAAAAATTACTTGTTCTTGATGCTACAACAGGACAGAACGCAGTAAATCAGGCAGAACAGTTCAGACAGGCAACAGGAATTACAGGTATTGTGCTTACAAAGCTTGACGGTACAGCAAAGGGCGGAGTAGTTCTTGCAATTAAAGAGGGACTTGGAATACCAGTAAAATATATCGGAGTTGGTGAACAAATTGATGATTTACAGCCGTTTGATTCAAAAAGCTTTGCAAAGGCTCTGTTTGCCAAAAATGATAAATAAGTAATGAGGTTATAATTTATGGAATTTATTATAGCAACCAATAATGCCAAAAAACTTAAAGAGCTTTCAAGAATATTAAATCCGCTTGGAATAAATGCAGTTTCAGCGAGAGAAGTCGGAGTAAATCTTGACGAGGTTGAAGAAACAGGAACTACATTTGAAGAGAATGCTTTTTTGAAAGCAAATGCGGCTTTTACTAAAACGAATATGCCTGCTATAGCAGATGATTCAGGCTTATGCGTTGATGCTTTAGACGGCAGACCTGGAATATTTTCTGCACGCTATTCCGGTGAAAATGCAACTGATGAAAGCAACTACCTTAAATTGCTTGATGAAATGAAGGATGTTCCTGCAAATGAGAGAACAGCATACTTTAATTGCTCAATTTGTTGTATATTGCCTGACGGAAATAAAATAGAGGTTAATGGCAAATGCTTTGGTGAAATTGCTTTTGAACCAAATGGTAATGGCGGATTTGGATATGACCCTGTATTTATGTGCAATGGTAAAAATTTTGCTGAGCTGAGTGCAGAAGAAAAAGATGCAGTAAGTCACAGAGGACAGGCTTTGAAAAAGCTTAAAGAAGAGCTTGAAAAATACTTAATCAATAATAAATAATTCTGAAAGGGTTTAAATATATGCTTACAAGTAAACAGCGTGCATATTTAAGAGGACTTGCCAATACTTATGAAACAATTTTGTATATTGGCAAGGGCGAAATAACAGAAAATATAATTACTCAGGCGACTGATGCATTAAAGGCTCGTGAGCTGATAAAGGGAAAGGTACTTGAAAATAGTGCATATTCTTCAAGGGAGGCAGCGGATTATATTGCAGAAAAATGCAAAGCAGATGTAGTTCAGGTAATAGGCTCAAAATTTGTACTTTATAAACGCAATGAAGACAAGCCGGTAATTGTACTTCCAAAGGCAAAGAAAAAATGAGCAGGGTTGGAATTTTAGGCGGAACCTTCAATCCTATTCATAAAGGTCATATTATGATGGCGGAATATTGCAAAGAGGAATTAAAGCTTGATAAAATTATTCTGATTCCGACATATACGCCACCGCATAAGGCTAATAAGGATTTAGTTGATGAAGCTCACAGATTAGAAATGTGCAGGCTTGCTGTTGAGAATTATAGTGGATATTCTGTATCAGAGATTGAAATTGAACGCAAGGGAAAAAGCTACTCATATATTACTTTGACAGATTTGAAAAATTTGTATCCTGATGATGAATTTTATTTTATAATGGGTGCAGATATGTTTTTAACACTTGATAAGTGGAAAAATCCTGAAATTATTTTTCAGAAAACAAATATTGCTGCAATTCCGAGAGATGAATCAGATTATAAAAATCTTGAAGAATATTATCAGAATGTTATCAGTAAAATGGGTGCAAAAGCTGTAATTATGAAAAAACCTGTTTTGCAGGTTTCTTCAACCTATATCAGGAATAACATTACAAAGCCTGAAATTTTAAAACCATTACTTGACAATAAAGTTTATAAATATATTGTGAAGAATAATTTGTATGGGAGTGTAATAGGTGCTGAGTGTCAATGAATATAAAAAAATAATTAAAGCAAGAATGGGCGATTACAGATATACTCACAGCGTGAATGTATCAAAAGAAGCCAGAAAGCTTGCAAAGCTGTATGGTGCGGATGAAGAAAAAGCCGCTATAGCAGGAATACTGCATGATATTACAAAAGAAACTCCAAAAGATGAACAGTTGCAAATTATTCTTGACGGTGGTATAATTTTAGATAGTATTCAGATGAATGCACCAAAGCTTTGGCACAGCATAAGCGGAAGTGTGTATGTTCAGAAAGAACTCGGAATTGAGGACGAGGATATTCTGAATGCAATAAAATATCATACTACAGGCAGGGCGGGAATGACCTTGCTTGAAAAAATAATTTTCATTGCAGACTTTACTTCAGAGGAGCGAGATTATAAGGGTGTATCCACAATGCGTAAAAAGTCAAGAAAAAGTCTTGAAGAAGCTATGCTTTATGGATTTAAGTTTACATTCTCCGATTTATCAAAACGAGAGCTTGCAATACATCCTGATGAATTACATTGCTACAATGAAATAGTATTACAAAATTTAAGTGTGAAAGGAAAAGGCAAATGACATCTTATGAACAGTCAATTATGATTGCCAAGGCACTTAGCAGTAAAAAAGGTCTTGACATCAATGTTATTGAAATAAAAGATGTATCTGTTCTTGCTGACTATATGGTTATTGCAACAGGTACAAGCACAACTCAGGTAAAAGCACTTGCCGATGAGGTTGAATATCAGCTTGATAAGGCAGGCATTTCAGTAAGTCATATTGAGGGACACCGTTCAAATTCATGGATTTTATTGGATTATATTGATGTAATTGTAAATGTATTTTCTGATGAAGCCAGAGAGTTTTATGATCTTGACAGATTGTGGCAGGACGGTAAGTCAGTTGATTTAACAGATATTATTGATTAATCGGAGGGTTAAAATTGAAATATAATCATCAAATTGTAGAGCCTAAGTGGCAGAAGCTTTGGGAGGATAAGGGCGTTTTCCATGCAAGCGAGGATACCGACAAGGAAAAATTCTTTGCTCTTATTGAGTTCCCATATCCATCAGGACAGGGACTCCATGTAGGACACCCACGCCCATATACTGCACTTGACACAGTTGCAAGAAAACGCAGACTTCAGGGATATAATGTGTTATATCCAATCGGCTGGGATGCATTCGGACTTCCAACTGAAAACTATGCTATCAAAAATCATATTCATCCTGAAATTGTAACAAAGAATAATATTGCACGCTTTAAAAAGCAGATTCAGTCTTTGGGTATTTCTTTTGACTGGAGCAGAGAAATCAATACAACAGACCCAGATTATTACAAATGGACACAGTGGATTTTTATTCAGCTTTTCAAGCATAACCTTGCATATAAAAAGGAAATGAATGTAAACTGGTGTACCTCATGTAAGTGTGTTCTTGCAAATGAAGAGGTAGTTAATGGTGTTTGTGAGCGTTGCGGAAGTGAAGTAGTTCATAAGGTTAAATCTCAGTGGATGCTTAAAATTACTGAGTATGCCGACAGACTTATAAATGACCTTGAGCTTGTAAATTATCCTGAAAGAGTTAAAACACAGCAGAAAAACTGGATTGGCAGAAGTACAGGTGCAGAGGTTGACTTTACAACCACTACAGGTGATACACTTACAATTTACACCACAAGAGCAGATACACTCTATGGTGCTACATATATGGTAATATCTCCTGAGCATCCTTTAATTGAGAAGTGGGCAGACAAGCTTGAAAATATTGATGAAATTCGTGAATATCAGGTTGCTGCATCAAAGAAGTCTGATTTTGAGCGTACTGAGGTTGCTAAGGATAAGACAGGCGTCAAGCTTGAGGGTGTCAAGGCAATTAATCCTGTAAATAATAAAGAAATACCTATCTTTATTTCTGATTATGTTCTTGTATCATACGGAACAGGTGCAATTATGGCTGTACCTGCACATGATACTCGTGACTGGGAATTTGCTAAAAAATTCGACCTTCCGATTATTGAGGTTGTTAAGGGCGGAAATGTACAGGAAGAGGCATTTACTGATTGTGCGACAGGAATTATGGTTAATTCCGGAATGCTTGACGGACTATCTGTTGAAGATGCTAAGAAGAAAATTATTGAGTGGCTTACAGCAGAGGGCAAGGGTCATTCAAAGGTTAATTATAAATTGCGTGACTGGGTATTTTCTCGTCAGCGTTATTGGGGCGAACCAATTCCGATTGTTCATTGTGAGAAATGTGGTTATGTTCCGATTGATGAAAGCGAATTACCTTTAAAGCTTCCAATGGTTGAATCATACGAGCCTACAGATAACGGTGAATCTCCACTTGCAAAGATGACAGACTGGATTTCTACAACCTGTCCTTGCTGTGGTGGAAAGGCTCAGCGTGAAACAGATACAATGCCACAGTGGGCAGGCTCATCATGGTACTATTTAAGATATATGGACCCACATAATAATGAGGCTCTTGCTTCTGAAAAAGCACTTGATTACTGGACAAATGTTGACTGGTATAACGGTGGTATGGAGCATACAACACTTCATTTACTTTATAGTCGTTTCTGGCATAAATTCCTTTATGATATTGGTGTTGTAAAAACTCCTGAGCCATACGCTAAGAGAACATCACATGGAATGATTCTTGGCGAAAATGGCGAGAAAATGAGTAAATCAAGAGGCAATGTCGTAAACCCTGATGAAATTGTTGAGGAATACGGTGCAGACACAATGCGTTTATATGAAATGTTCATTGGTGATTTTGAAAAGGCTGCTCCTTGGAGTCAGGCAAGTATCAGAGGTTGTCGCAGATTTGTTGAGCGTTACTGGAATCTCCAGAATATACTTATTGACGGTGACACAATTCGTCCTGAGCTTGAAGGCGTATTCAACAAAGCTATTAAAAAGGTCGGTGATGATATTGAAAACATCAAATTCAACACCGCTATTGCAACATTAATGGCTTTGATAAATGATATTTCAGATGTAAAGTCAATCAACAAGGAAGAGCTGAGAATATTTACTATTCTTTTAAATCCGTTTGCTCCTCATATTACAGAAGAGGTTTACGAAGTATGCAAGCTTGGCGAAGGTATTCTTGCAGAAGCAAAATGGCCTGAGTATGATGAATCAAAATGTGTTGATAATACAGTTGAGATTGTAGTTCAGGTTAATGGAAAAATTAAGGCAAAGCTTAATATTCCTATTGATGCATCAAAAGAGCAGGTACTTGAGCTTGCAAAGGCAGAGGAAAGTGTTCAGAAAGCAGTTTCTGGTATGAATATAATCAAGGAAATTGTTGTACCTAAAAAACTTGTAAATATTGTCGTTAAGCCATAATAGGGCAGAATAAATTAATTTTTGCTAAAATTCTACTTTTCTATTGACTTTGTTAGCTGTGTATAGTATAATGATTATTGCAATTATATGCAAATTACCCATGCCAAGTGGCAGATGGGAGGGAAGATAGATGTCAGAGATTAGACTTAAGGAAAATGAATCACTTGAAAGTGCTTTAAGAAGATTCAAAAAGCAGTGTGCCAGAGCTGGTGTTATTGCTGAGGTTCGCAAGAGAGAAGCTTATGAAAAGCCTTCTGTAAAGCGTAAGAAAAAATCCGAAGCAGCTCGTAAACGCAAATTCAGGTAATTAACAAGCTACAGAGAGGCGGACAGTATTTCTGTCCGCTTTTTGCTTTTTATTTTTAGATATTTAAAAGGATGATAATAAATGAAAAAAATTCTTGTATTGTTAGGCCCAAACCTTAATATGGTAGGTGTTCGTGAAAAAGGAATCTATGGTACTGAAAATGCCTCAAGTATTGAAGAACAGATTATTTCTTATGCAAGTGAAAGTGGTTATTCTGCTGATGTTTTTCAGTCAAATCATGAGGGAGATTTAATTGATAAAATTCATAGTGCAAGGGAAGTTTATGATGGTGTAGTAATAAATGCTGGTGCTTTAACTCACTACAGCTATGCTTTGCGTGATGCCATTGCAAGTATTAAAATTCCTTTTGTTGAGGTTCATATGTCAAATATTCACGCAAGAGAAGAATTCAGACATACTTCAGTAATTGCACCTGTTTGTGTAGGACAGATTGCAGGCTTTGGGAAAAATAGCTATTTCCTTGCTATTCAGGCATTAAAGGATTTGATGTAATGAAAAATAACCAAAGCTCTTGTGATATGATGAATTTAATTTCTGTTTTGCAATTAAAAAAAATCTCAACCTTATTATTGAGAAATAATGATGAGGCTGCAATAATTACAAATGAGAAAAATATTGGCTATCTTTGTGGTTTTTATCATAGTGAGGGAGTTATGCTTATCACAAAGGATGAGGCATATCTTCTTGTAGATTTCAGATATTTTGAGGCGGCAGAAAAATTTGCAGTTGGCTGCAAGGTAATTCAGTTTAACAGACTATTTGAAACCATATCTGAATTATTGAAAAAGCACAGCATAAAAAATGTATATTTTGAAGCATCTGATTTAAGCATTTCTGTATTTGAAAAATATAAAAAAGCTATGAATGAGATAAATATTGATTGTATCATAAATTCAAAGCTTGATGATATTATTTCAGAATTGCGTATAATAAAGGGTAATGACGAAAAAGCAAAAATACTCAAGGCACAGCAGATTGCAGAAAGTGCATATATAGAGGTTTTGAATTATCTTAAACCGGGAGTAACAGAGAGAAGCATAGCTGTAGAGCTTGAATATCTTATGAAGAAAAAGGGTGCTGAAAGGGTATCATTTGACCTTATAACGATTACAGGCAAAAAAACTTCTCTTCCGCATGGTGTACCGTCCGATGATATTGTATGTGAGGGTGATTTCTTTACAATGGATTTTGGTGCGGTGTATGAGGGCTATCACAGCGATACAACAAGAACTGTTGCTGTAAAATCTGCAAATGAAGAAATGCAGAAAATTTACAATATTGTCTTAAATGCCCAGCTTACGGCACTTGATAAAATTAAGTCAGGTGTAAAGTGCAGTGAAATTGATAAAACCGCAAGAGATATAATTAAATCAAAAGGTTACGGCGAGTTTTTCGGACATTCCACAGGTCATGGAGTTGGACTTGATATTCATGAACTGCCGTATGTTTCTGCAAGAAGTGAAACAGTTTTACAGGCAGGTATGGTTATAACAGATGAACCTGGAATATACTTGCCAAATAAATTCGGTGTAAGGATTGAAGATATGGTTTATGTTACAAAAGACGGCTGCGAAAATTTTGTAACTTTGCCAAAAGAACTTATTATTGTATAAAACACTTGCAATTTGCAAATTTTTTGTGTATAATGTATTTGACACATATTACGGTATAAAATCGTAAAGTATAAATCAGGAGGTATGACTAATGATATCAGCAGGTGATTTCAGAAATGGTGTTACATTTGAAATGGATGGACAGGTTGTTTCAATCATCGAATTCCAGCATGTAAAGCCAGGTAAGGGTGCTGCGTTCGTTAGAACAAAAATCAGAAATGTTATTACAGGTGCAGTAGTTGAAAAGACTTTCAACCCAAATGATAAGTATCCTACAGCATTTATTGAAAGAAAAGATATGGAATACAGCTATTCAGATGGAGAGCTTTATTACTTTATGGATACTGAAACTTGGGAACAGCTTCCAATTAATGCAAGTGTACTTGGCGATAACTTTAAGTTCGTTAAGGAAAATATGGTATGTAAGGTTCTTTCTTACAAGGGTAATGTATTCGGTGTTGAACCACCAAACTTTGTTGAGCTTACTGTAACAAAGACTGACCCTGGCTTTAAGGGAGATACTGCTACTAACGCAACAAAGCCTGCAACTCTTGAAACAGGTGCTGAGATTAAAGTTCCTCTCTTCATTGATGAGGGTGAAGTAATCCAGATTGATACAAGAACAGGCGAATATATGGGTAGAGCATAATTCTACAGGAGAAGTAAAATGAATTTAACTGAAAAAATTGCTTACATCAAAGGACTTGCTGAAGGTCTTGCTCTTGACGAAACAAAGCCTGAGGTTAAGATAATCAATGCAATGATTGACCTACTTGATGAAATGGCATATTCTGTATCAGATATGGAAGACCTTTATGATGAGCTTAGTGCTCAGGTTGATGAAATCGACCA
This sequence comes from Ruminococcus sp., assembly GCA_024403825.1. GTDB lineage: Bacteria > Bacillota > Clostridia > Oscillospirales > Acutalibacteraceae > Ruminococcoides. Next base: position 84,813 of record JAKSRB010000001.1, read on the forward strand.
GGATCTTGCAGATGTTGAAACAGATGTATATGACGATGAATGTGAATGCGATTGTGATGATTGCAGTTGCGATGATGACGATTTTGAATTTGATGAAGATGAACCATTTTACGAGGTAACTTGTGGTTCTTGCGGTCAGAAGCTTAATGTTTCTGAGGATGTACTTCTCGAAGGAGAAATTGAGTGTCCAAATTGCAGTGAATTACTTGAATTTGATTTTTCTGATTTGTTTGATGATGATAGTGAGTGCTGTGGCGAAGAGTGTAGCTGCTGTTCATCAGAAGATAGTGATGAGGAATAATTCTCACATTACTTTAACTTTCACAATAATTTGCCCCTCGTATAAAATATACGAGGGGTGTTTTTTTGCTTTATCCAAAATACAGAAACAGAAAGACAGGCAAATTTAAAAAGCTTATTATAGTTGGATTTGCATTCATAATTGTTTGTGTGATTTTTTGTGAAAAGCAGATTGATGAGTTTAAGCCTGTATATGTACAAAATCAGGCACATAAATTATCTGCTGAGGCGGTATGTATGGCGGTAGATTCGACACTTGAAAACTTAAAATATAATTATGATGATATTTGCAAAATTATGTATTCGTCAGACGGTAATGTTAAATCTATCGAAACCGACTCAGTAAAAATCAATGCTTTTAAAAGTGAAATAACAAAATCAGCTCAAAATTTGTTAGGAGAAATTTCAGATGCGAGTGTTGATATTCCGCTTGGTGTATTTACAGGAATAACCATACTTTCCAATATTGGTCCTGGTATATGTGTGGGGTTTAATATGACAGGCAGTTTTACAGCTGAAATAGTCAGTACTTTTGAAAATGCAGGTATAAATCAGACGGTTCATCATATCAGACTGATTGTAACTTCTAAAATTATTACAACCTCACTTGATTATTCAGGAGATATAATTTATACAACCGATTTTGAAATCGCACAAACTGTAATTGTTGGTACTGTTCCTGATTATTACAAAGGCTCAACGGATATTTACTGAAAATAGTAAATTCTCAAAGTAACTTCCACAATGGGAAAACAGTAGAAATAACCTTGATAAATGGGTAGAAATAAGTTTGATAAAAGGAGAAAAAATAGTCCCTAAAAGGCTTAAACAAAGAATAATATATAAAAAATGGCAGCACAAATAAGCCTGAGGGGATATTTCTCAGACTAACTTCTACTATATGTGGAACTTACTATGATAAGGATTATTTTAATAATTTAGGGGATTGAATAACAT
>JAKSRB010000010.1 GCA_024403825.1 Ruminococcus sp.
TATCAAGGTTATTTCTACTGTTTTTCCATTGTGGAAGTTACTTTGAGAATTTACGAAATTAAATTACAAATTATGCAAATTTTTATTACGGTATATTATGCCTTGATTATTATGTATATGTTCAGCATATAACTGTATAACAAACCTTTCTTTATATTTTGCAAAACCGCTGTATCGTTCTAAACAACAATACAGCGGTTTTGATTTGTTTATATTAAATTCATAACTGGCAAATTAAAGGTTTGTATATCCCATAAGGCTTTCGTCAACCTCACGAGCAACATCTCTTCCCTCTCGGATTGCCCATACTACAAGTGACTGACCTCTATGCATATCACCTGTAACAAATACATTTTCAACACTTGTTTTGTGATAACCCTCAGCAGTTGCAACATTGGTTCTTGCATCTGTCTTAACACCAAATGCCTTTGTTACATAGTTTTCTGAGCCTAAGAAACCAGCAGCAATGAGTACAAGCTCTACATCTACAGTATGTTCTGAACCTGCAACCTCTTTCATCATCATTCTGCCTGTTTTCTCGTCTTTCTCAGGTGTAAGCTTTACCAATACAGCCTGCTTGAGCTTGCCCTTTTCATCGGCAATAAACTCTTTTACGGTTGTCTGATAAACTCTTGGGTCGTGTCCGAAAACTTCTATGGCCTCTTCCTGACCATAATCAGTCTTGCAGACTCTTGGCCACTCAGGCCATGGATTGTTTTCAGCTCTCTGGTCTGGAAGCTTTGGCATCATCTCAAGCTGCAATACAGACTTTGCACCATGGCGGATACTGGTTCCTACACAGTCATTACCTGTATCACCGCCACCGATTACCATTACATTTTTTCCCTTTGCAGAAATATATGTACCCTCCTGCAAATCATTATCGAGCAATGACTTTGTTGTTGACTTAAGAAAATCAACTGCAAAATATATACCTTCAGCTTCTCTGCCCTTAACCTTAATATCACGAGGATTTGATGCACCGCAGGCAAGAATTACCCTGTCAAATTCCTTCAGAATTTCTTCGGCTTTAATATCCTTACCAACATTAACGCTTGTTCTGAACTCAACGCCCTCTTCCTTCATAATATCAATTTTACGGTCAATAACCTCTTTTTCAAGCTTCATATTCGGAATACCATACATAAGCAATCCGCCAATACGGTCTGAACGCTCGAATACTGTTACTGAATGACCTCTTTGATTAAGCTGGTCTGCGGCTGCAAGACCTGACGGACCTGAACCAATAATCGCAATTTTCTTTCCTGTTCTGACACTTGGAATTTTTGCATCTGCAAGTCCTTCTTCATAGGCATTTTCAATTATACCATACTCGTTTGCCCTTACTGTTACGGCATCACCGTTAAAACCGCAGGTACAAGCCTTTTCACAAAGAGCAGGACACACACGAGATGTAAACTCAGGAAAATTATTAGTTACCTTTAAGCGGTGGTAGGCTTTATCCCAGCCACCCTTAAAGATAAGGTCATTCCACTCAGGAATGAGATTATTAAGCGGACAACCAGAAAATCCTCCGCCAATCTGCATTCCTGACTGACAAAACGGCACACCGCAGTCCATACATCTTGCACCCTGCAATGCCTGAGCCTTTTTAGAGAGTGGCTCGTGAAACTCGTTATAATTCTGTATTCTTTCTCTTACGGAGTATGCAGGAGCATCCTCACGCTTATAATCCATAAATCCGGTTGGCTTTCCCATGATAACTCTCCTACTTACTTATTCTTTACAATCTGATAAAATGCTTCAATTCTTGCCTGTTCGCTGCTCAGACCCTTTTCCTCAAACTGAGCAATCGCAGACATCATTTTCTTATAGTCATGTGGGATAATCTTCTTGAACTTTGGAAGATATTCTTCAAAGTTTTCAAGTACATTCTTACCCTTTTCAGAATTTGTTTCTGCAACATGTTCCTCGATAAGTGCCTTAAGCTCTAATATATCGTATTTTTCAGTAACCTCTGTAAAGAGTACCATTTCTTTGTTAAGCTTAGTATAAAGATCTCTGTCCTCATCAAGTACATAAGCTACACCGCCTGACATACCTGCCGCAAAGTTTTTGCCTGTTCTGCCAAGCACAACTACTCTACCGCCTGTCATATATTCACAGCCATGGTCGCCTACGCCCTCAACTACTGCTGTAGCACCTGAGTTTCTAACGCAGAAACGCTCACCAGCCACACCATTTATATATGCCTTACCGCTTGTTGCACCATAAAGAGCAACATTACCGATAATAATATTTTCTTCAGCCTTGAATTTTGAACCCTTAGGAGGATAAACAACAAGCTTACCACCTGACAGACCCTTACCAAAGTAGTCATTGGAATCACCGACAAGCTCAAGTGTAAGACCATTAGGAATAAATGCACCAAAGCTCTGTCCGCCTGCACCGTTACATACTACCTTATAGGTATCATCTTCAAGAGTATTATAATATTTCTTAGTAATCTCTGAACCAAGAATTGTACCTAAAGAACGGTCTGTATTTACAACATTGATTTCAATAGATTTCTTTGTACCCTTTGCAAGTGCAGTTTTAAATTCCTTAAGCAGGATTTTTTCATCTATAGTAGTTTCAAGCTTGAAATCATAAAGGCTCTTTTTGTTATATTCGATATTTTCTGATGCAAAATCTGCATTTAAAATATTTGAAAGGTCAACCTCTGCGGCAGTACCCTCCATACCGTCCTTTGGCTTGATAAGGTCAATTCTACCAACAAGCTCATCAACAGTTTTAACTCCGAGCATTGCCATATATTCTCTTAATTCCTGAGCAACAAATCTCATAAAGTTGATTACATACTCAGGTTTACCGATAAATTTCTTTCTAAGCTCAGGGTCCTGAGTTGCCACACCGAATGGGCAGGTATCAAGGTTACATACTCTCATCATAGCACAACCAAGAGTAACCAATGGAGCAGTAGCAAAACCATATTCCTCAGCACCGAGAATTGCCGCAATAGCAACATCTCTACCATTCATAAGCTTACCGTCAGTTTCAATAACAACCTTATTTCTGAGGTCGTTCATAATCAAAGTCTGATGAGCCTCTGCAAGACCAAGCTCCCAAGGCAAGCCTGCATTATATATAGAATTTTTAGGAGCAGCACCAGTACCACCGTCATATCCGGAAATAAGGATAACTCCTGCACCAGCCTTTGCAACACCTGCTGCTACAGTACCTACACCAGCCTCAGACACAAGCTTTACAGAAATTCTTGCGGCCTTGTTTGCGTTCTTTAAATCATAGATAAGCTGAGCCAAATCCTCGATTGAATAAATATCGTGATGTGGTGGTGGAGAAATAAGTGATACACCTGGTGTAGAATGTCTTGTTTTAGCAATCCAAGGATAAACCTTTTTACCAGGAAGATGTCCGCCCTCACCAGGCTTTGCACCCTGTGCCATTTTAATCTGAATTTCATTTGCAGATGTGAGGTATCTTGAGGTAACACCAAAACGACCTGATGCAACCTGCTTAATTGCAGAGCATCTGTCCTCAGCCTTACCCTTTGTAAGCAATCTTTCAAGGCTTTCTCCGCCCTCACCTGAGTTTGATTTACCATGAAGCTTATTCATTGCAATAGCAAGTGCTTCGTGTGCCTCCTGAGATATTGAGCCATAGGACATGGCACCTGTTTTAAATCTGCGTACGATTGAATCTACACTTTCAACCTCATCAACAGGAATTGGGTTTTCAGCAAAATTAAAATCAAGTAATCCACGAATATTCATAGGGTCCATTTCATCTGAAATGAGGCGTGAATATTTTTTATAAAGGTCATAATTACCTGTTCTTGTAGCCTGCTGGAGCATATATATAGTCTTAGGATTATAAAGATGCTCTTCCTTGCCACTTCTGAACTTGTGACTTCCTCTTGACTCAATTTCATTTCCTGAGCTTGTTGAAAGTCCAAGTGGGTCAAATGCTGCTGAATGAAGTCTGTCAACATTCTTTTCAATATCCTTTATTGTGATACCACCAATTCTGCTTACAGTACCTGTAAAATATTTATCAATAACATCAGCACCAATACCGATTGCCTCAAATATCTGAGAGCCTTGGTATGACTGAATAGTTGAAATACCCATTTTTGATGCAATTTTTACAATTCCATGTAATACAGCATTATTAAAGTCACTTACAGCGGCATAGTAGTCCTTTTCGAGCAAATCATCTTTAATAAGCTCATGAATGGTTTCCTGTGCAAGATATGGATTGATTGCACTCGCACCATAACCGAGAAGTGTTGCAAAATGATGTACCTCACGAGGCTCACCACTTTCAAGTATAACTGCAAGAGATGTTCTTCTCTTGGTTACAACAAGGTGCTGATGAATAGCTGAAACTGCAAGAAGTGACGGAATTGCAAGGTGGTTTTCGTCAACTCCTCTGTCAGAAAGAATAATAATATTTGCACCCTCATTGTAAGCCTTGTCAACCTCAATAAATAATCTGTTGATTGCCTTAGCAAGCCTTGTATTTTTATAATAAAGAATTGGAATAGTAACAACCTTAAATCCAGGAGTATGCATATTCTTGATTTTGAGAATATCTGTAGATGTAAGAATAGGATTGCGAACTCTCAATACCTTACAGTTTTCAGGCTTTTCTTCAAGAATATTTCCGTCATCACCAATATAAACAGTAGTTGATGTAACAATCTCTTCACGAATCGCATCAATAGGAGGATTTGTAACCTGTGCAAACATTTGCTTAAAGTAGTTAAAGAGTGGCTGTGGCTGATTTGAAAGTACAGCAATAGGACTATCCGTACCCATTGCAGCTATTGACTCACTACCATTTTTAGCCATTGGAAGAATAGTTGTCATTATATCTTCATATGAATAACCAAATGCCTTTTGAAGCTTTTTGCGGTCATCCTCTGAATGTTCCTCCACCCTTGCATTCGGAATTTTAAGCTCCTTTAGCTTTACAAGGTTACTGTCAAGCCACTCACCATAAGGCTGTTTAGCTGCATAGTATTCTTTTAGTTCGTCATCATCTATAAGTCTGCCCTTTACTGTATCAACAAGAAGCATTTTACCTGGGCGAAGTCTTTCTTTAGTTACAATTCTGTCTGAATCAATAGGCAATGCACCTACCTCTGATGACAATATAAGGTTGCCGTCATCGGTAATATAATATCTTGATGGACGCAAGCCGTTTCTGTCAAGAACTGCACCCATAATATCTCCGTCAGAGAAAAGAATTGATGCAGGACCGTCCCATGGCTCCATCATTGTAGCATAGTACTGGTAGAAATCCTTCTTTTTTTGTGACATTGTATGGTTATTATCCCAAGGCTCAGGAATTGTAATCATTACAGCAAGAGGTAAATCCATACCACTCATAACGAGAAATTCGAGTGTATTATCAAGCATTGCAGAGTCTGAACCCTCAGTATTTACAACAGGGATAACCTTATCAAGGTCGCCTTTAAGATGTTCACTACGCATTGTTTCTTCACGAGCAAGCATTTTATCTGCGTTACCACGAATAGTATTGATTTCACCATTATGAACAATCATTCTGTTTGGATGAGCTCTCTGCCAGCTTGGATTTGTATTGGTTGAAAATCTTGAATGAACCATAGCTATTGCTGATTCATAGTCAGGATCCTGCAAATCAAGGAAGAACTGTCGCAAATCACTTACAAGAAACATACCTTTATATACAATAGTTCTGCTTGAAAGTGATACTACATATGTATCTTCATTACTCTGTTCAAAAACTCTTCTTGCAACATAAAGCTTGCGGTCAAAGTCTATACCCTTCTTTACGCCATGTGGTCGCTTTATAAAACACTGCATAATTGCAGGCATACAATCAACGGCTCTCTGACCGATAGCATTGATATTTGAAGGAACATTTCTCCAGCCCAGAATTTTAAGTCCCTCTTTAGCTGCAATAATTTCAAACATCTTTTTAGCCTGATTTCTTGCAAGCTCGTTCTGTGGAAAAAAGAACATACCAACTGCATAATCTCTTTCAGAAGAAAGGCTGATACCAACTTCCTTGGCTGCCTTTTTGAAAAACTTATGAGAAATCTGCAAAAGAATACCAACACCGTCACCAGTCTTGCCCTCAGCATCCTTACCTGCTCTATGCTCAAGAGTTTCAACAATAGTAAGAGCATTTGAAACGGTACTATGAGATTTTATACCATTAATATTAACTACAGCACCTATACCGCAGTTATCATGCTCAAACCTTGGAGAATACAGTCCCTTAACTGTCTGTCTGTTCTCAGTCTGTTCCATCAATTAATCATCCTTTCCTCGACAATCTTAATATAAGAAAAAACATCATAATATTAAGATTATGCAAACGGGTAATATAATAACATAATTATGAATAAAACATTTACACTTAGTTCATAAAATTAATTTACTAAATGTAAATATCGCTTAAAACAAGTTGTATTTGCAATTCATTTTACTGTTTTCTGCAAAGCACAACACATCAAATCACAAAAATATTATATAACCTTTCAAGGTAGTTTGTCAAGACAAAAAGCAAAGTTTTTTGCAATTTAATTTTATTTTCTTTCAAAATTTGCTGTTTTTGCTAAGATTTTTAATTTAATATGCTAATTCACATCATATTATTTGCAAGTAATTTAATAAATCTTGCAAATTTTAAAATTTTTTCAAAAAATCTATTGACAAATCAAGAAAAAGAGAATATACTATCAGCAATGACAACAGCAAGGGTGCTGTAAGCGGTGGCTTACGGTACCCTTTTGCAATTTTTCAGATGTCATATTTTATATAATACGGATAGGAGAGTATTAAAAATGGCAAAAGTACCCGAATTATTTGGCAGTATGGTATTCAATGATCAGACAATGCAGGAAAGACTTCCAAAATCAACCTATAAAGCGTTAAAGAAAACAATTCAGAATGGCGAACCTCTTGATTTAAGTGTTGCAAATGTAGTTGCAAGTGCTATGAAGGATTGGGCTATTGAAAAGGGTTGTACTCATTACACTCATTGGTTTCAGCCTATGACAGGAATTACCGCTGAAAAGCACGACAGCTTTATCAGCCCAAGCGGTGACGGTCAGATTATTATGGAATTTTCAGGTAAAGAGCTTGTTAAGGGTGAGCCTGATGCATCTTCATTCCCAAGCGGTGGTATTCGTGCTACTTTTGAAGCAAGAGGCTATACAACATGGGATCCAACATCTTATGCATTTGCTAAGGATGGTACTCTTTACATTCCAACTGCTTTCTGTTCATATACAGGTGAGGTTCTCGATAAGAAAACACCTCTCCTCCGCTCAATGGAAAGAATCAGCACAGAGGCTGTTAAAATATTAAATCTTCTCGGAAAATCAGATGTAACAAGAGTAACTACAACTGTAGGACCTGAGCAGGAATACTTCCTTATTGATAAGGAAATGTATGACCAGAGAGAAGACCTCATTTTTACAGGCAGAACACTCTTTGGTGCAAAGGCACCTAAGGGACAGGAGCTTGATGACCATTATTTTGGTACAATCAAAACAAGAGTTGCTGCATTTATGAAAGAGCTTGATGAAGAGCTTTGGAAGCTTGGTATTCTTGCAAAAACAAAGCATAATGAGGTTGCTCCTTCACAGCATGAGCTTGCTCCTATTTTCTCAACAACAAATATTGCAACTGACCATAATGAGCTTACAATGGAGCTTATGAAGAAAATTGCAGAAAGACATAACCTTGTATGTCTGCTCCACGAAAAGCCATTTGCAGGTGTAAACGGTTCAGGTAAGCATAACAACTGGTCAATTTCTACAAATACAGGCGAAAACCTTCTTGACCCTGGCAAAGCTCCAGAAAATAACATTCAGTTCCAGCTTTTCCTTGCCGCTATCGTAAAAGCTGTACACGAATATCAGGATCTCCTCAGAATTTCTGTAGCATCAGCAGGTAATGACCACAGACTTGGTGCAAACGAAGCTCCTCCTGCAATCATTTCAATGTATCTTGGTGACGAGCTTGGTGCTTTGGTTGATGCAATCATCGCTGGCAAGGACTACAAGAGCAAGGGTACTGAGAGAATGAAGACAGGTGTTGAAGTACTTGCAGATTTCAAAAAGGATAACTCAGACCGTAACCGTACATCACCATTTGCATTTACAGGAAATAAGTTTGAATTCAGAGCACTTGGTTCATCATTAAATATTGCATGTCCTAACATTATGCTTAACACAATGGTTGCAGAAGTACTTTCAGAGTTCTATGCAGAGCTTGAGGGTAAAGAAGACCTTGATTCAGCATTAAAGGCACTTATTAAGAATACATTTACTGAACATCAGGCTATTATCTTCAATGGTAATAACTATGCTGATGAGTGGGTTGAAGAAGCAGAAAGAAGAGGTTTGCTTAACCTCAAGTCACTTCCAGAGGCTCTTGCACATTACATTGATAAAAAGAATCTTGATTTGTTTGTAAAGAACAAGATTTATTCAGAACAGGAAGTTCATGCAAGATATGAAATCGAGCTTGAAAACTACTCAAAGCAGATTAATATTGAAGCACTTACAATGATTGATATGGCTAAAAAGGATATTATCCCAGCAGTAACATCATTCACAAGAGAGCTTACAGATACAGCACTTTCAAAGAAAGCACTTTCAGATGCAATTCCAACAACAGTAGAAGAAAATCTTATTATTAGTCTTTCTAACAAGCTTGTATGCTTTGCAAAGAAAACAGCAGAGCTTGAAGAAGCTGTAATCAAGGCAACAGAGTATGAAGGCAACAACCTCGCACAGGCTACATTCTTTAGAGAAACAGTATTTGCAATTATGCAGGAGCTTCGTGCAGTAGGTGACTCTATGGAAACAGAAACATCAGCAGAGTACTGGCCTTACCCATCATATGCTGAATTACTCTTTGGTGTATAATCTTTAACAAATAATTATATAATTTAAACACAAGGGTGTGTAGTTATCTATTATGACAGATGCTATGCACCTTTTTTGTTTAGATTTCAGATTAAAGCAAACCTATATAACCTCAATTAAATATAATAATTTACTAAGTTCTTTCCTTTTTTAATTCACATAAAAATAAAAGTCACTTAACCGAATAACAGCGGTTAGGTGACTTTTATTTTATTGTCTGGTTATAAAATTAATATACTAACTTATTAATCAAATTTATATGCATATGTATTCATCAAGATACAATGAACATATTATGCATTGCGAAACTCTTAATTCAGTTTGCTGTTCCATTGCAAGTCTGTATATCTGTAACTGCTTTTCATATAATTTTTTAAGTCTTTCAATATCCTTAACTCTGTCGGTTTTATAATCTACAATTATTAAGCTTCCATTTTCTACAAAGGCAATATCAACAGCACCCTGCACCATAATTTCTGCCGAAATTTCATTAGAATATTCATCATAAAGCTCTGAGGGTTTAAGCTTTACAAAAAACTGTTCTTCCCTCAACACCTTTTCAGAATTTATTATGCGGTCGAATAGCGGTAAATTTATTAATTTTAAAATTCTATCAAAATCAATTAATTCTGCCTGTGTTTCATCAAGCACACCTATAGACAATAGTCTATTTATTTCTTCATTAATATCTTTTCTCGCATTTCTAAAATTGCAATATTGCAAAAATTTATGATGTGCAGTTCCACGCTCCGCTGCCGAGATAGTTTTATTACTAAGAAATGACGGCTTTTCAAGTATTCTTTCAAAATATGAATTATCCTTGTGTGCAATTTCTGAGGCACTCACTTTTTGAGGTAAATTCATTATTTCGCTGTTTTTATACTTAAAATTTATATTTCTTTTTAATAATTCAGAATAATCAAAATCATTCAAAACAGATAAATCGACATCATTTTCATCTATATTTTCCGTATAAATATCTGAATTTCCAAATAATTGTTCCTCACATTCAATTATATCCAACTGCCATTGAGTTGCACATTCATCTGACGGTATATTTTCCAGAAACGGATTGAATTTCTGCCTTATTGCGTTAAATGACGGATGAACCATTGCACAAAGCATTATCCAGTCTGATATACTTTTGCAATTTGTAACCGCATATGGTTCAATAATATCAGAAGATACGATTTTTGAGCTGATTCCGCTCAGATATTTTTCCACATCGGATTGTGAGGATACTATGATAAGCTTTTCCCTTGCCCTTGTCAAGGCAACATATAGCACTCTCATTTCTTCTGCAAGGTTATTTGTTGCAATTTCAAGTCCCACCGCAAGTCGTGGCAAGGTATTGTAACGGCAGATTCCGTCTTTCTTTTTAATACCAAGTCCTGCGTTACTGTCAACCAGTATATCTTCTCTTAAATCCATTTCATTAAATTTCTTGCCTGTATCAGCAATGAAACAAACAGGATATTCAAGTCCTTTTGAAGCGTGAATACTTAATACTCTTACTCCGTTTAATTCTCCGCCGTCTGGTGACGCAGGAAGTGATGTTCCATTTTCAATAAGCTTATCAATAAAATTGATAAAATCAGAAAGAGTTTTATAACCATTGGTTTCATAATTTCTTGCATATTCTCTTAATAAATTCAGATTTGCTGACGGACTTGCTCCACCTTTAACAGCTGAAGTAATTGCAGAAAACGAGGTTACATCATACACCTTGCCAATTAAATCATCAATTCCGCAGGTATATGAATATTTACGCAAATAATCAAGCTCCCTTAAAAATCCAGCTGCCTTTTCGTTTTTCTCAGAATATCCGAGAACTGCTGTATATAGGCTTGTAAAGCGTGAATCTGCCCTTAACTCCGCAAGCTCATCTGGGGTAAAACCATAAATCGGACTACACATAACCGATAGCAAAGGAATATCCAGAGTTGGATTATTAATTGTACGCAGTAAATTAAGCATTACCTTTACTTCCTGAGATTCAAAGGAATTTTCCTTGCTTTCGCTGAAAGCAGGAATACCATAGCTTATTAAAGTATTAACATAGGTCATTGCTGTTGATTTAGGACTTCTTAAAATTACTGCAAAATCGCCATAGGTTGCCTTACGCTGAATATCACCATCCTTAACCATAAAATTCTCTGACAGCATTTTTCTGATTTTTAATGCTATATATCTTGCCTCAGCCTCAGTATGTGCTAAATCCTCAAATCCCTTTTTCTCAATAAGCACGATTTCAGTATCACAACTATCACTTTTAGGATATACCGCTCCGACATTCAGTTTTTCATCATCAGTATAATTCATCTGGGCAGATTTTTCAGACATAATTCTTGAAAAAAGAAAATTTACTGTATCACATACTTCCTGCCTGCTACGGAAATTCTTATCAAGAATAATTGTTGCAGGATAATTCGGATTTTCAGCATTAAATCTTTTATAACTGCTTTTTCTGTCAATAAAAATCTGAGGCTTTGCCTGACGAAAGCCATAAATACTTTGCTTTACATCTCCTACAACAAACAGATTATTTTCATTATTGCTGACACATTTAAAAATTAAATCCTGAACATCATTAACATCCTGAAATTCGTCAACCATTACAGCATCAAAGCGTTCAGATATTTCAATCGCCTGAGCAGTACGGTTGTAACCATTTTCATCAGGAGTGGCAAGAAGCTTTACCGCTAACAGCTCAATATCTGCAAATGAAAGAATATTTTTCTTTGCCATTAACTCTGATAGTTTTTCAATGTAGCATTTTTCAAGCTCAAACAAGGTTGTTACAAGCTCTCTTAACTCACCTATTTCAGCAAAAGCCTCCGCCTCGCTCCATTCAAAATATCCTTGAAGGCTCTTTATTGTACTTTTTACTTCATCACGATTTGCTGCAACAGCTATCTTTACAGGATTTTCCTTATAACCCCTTGGTGTTGATAAACGCCCAGCCTTAAAACCTCCGAGATGTATAGCTATATCGTCCCAACTGCCGTTATCAAGCCTGTTTTCCAAAGAATTTAAGAAAGCTAAATCTTCATCAAATCTCTCAATATTTGCACTATACAGCTTTTCCTCTGTCTTTAACTGATTTATCGAATTATCTGTAAGACTTATCATATGCTGTACCGCTGACTTTGCATATTCAGCAATGATTTTGCCCCAGATTGTATTTATTATAGGTTGTGGGGAATATTTATCAAGCATATCATCAAGCCATTTATTTGGGAAAGGCTGAGTTGACAGAAATTCATTTATTTTCAATACAGTATCCCTGAGTTTAATATCGCCATTTTTTGAAGAAAACGCATCTACAAGCTTAATAAAATCATTGCCACCATTCAGATAAAATTCTTCAAAGGACAAATCCAAAGCCTGCTGTCTGAGCAGATTAAGCTCACCCTCATCTGCAATTCGGAAATCCCTTGAAATATCAAGTGAATGAAAATATTCCCTTACTATGTCACCACAGAAACTATCAATGGTAGAAATACTTGCATTATATAAAAGCTGTTTTTGTTGTAAAAGCATTTGATTATAAGGGTCATCTTCAAGCAGTCTGTCAAGCTCATAAGATAATCTTTCACGCATTTCAGCCGCTGCCGCTCTTGTGAATGTTACGATAAGCAAGCGGTCAACCTCAATCGGATTTTCCTCTCTTGTAATCAGATTCAAAACCCTTTCAACAAGTACGGCTGTTTTTCCTGAGCCTGCCGCTGCCGATACAAGCACCGAGCCGTCTGTTGCATAAATTGCATTTTTCTGCTGTTCTGTCCATTGTCTGCCCATTAAAATTCACCTCCGTTCTCTTCTTCAAGAATTGAAAATACTTCATCATTTTTCATATCAAATGCAGTTTTCTGTCCGCTGACATTATATCCGCACACACTATCATACGGACAATATGTGCAGGCATCGTGCGAACCCTTCAATGGTTCAGCCTGTATATTTCCGTTGTAAAGCTGTTTTCCCATTTCTGCAACTGTCTTATCAATCTTGTCAAATATCTTTCCGAACTGCTCCAGAGTTGCAAGGCTTTTATCTGATACAGGTGTACCAACTTTGATTTTAACAGGAATATACTTTCCGATTTCGCTCTTATCCATACCCTTTATAACTTTTATATCATCAAGCAAAAGTCCGTTCATTTTCAAAGCCTTATCAAGCTCTGATTCAATTTTATCTTCTGAAATATAGTGTCCTGCTGAAATTATCGGAGTGGTTGCAGGCATATACAATACACCTGCCGGAGTTATCTCGCTGAATTTGCTGTTACCATTCAGCTTTACGGAATACAGATATAAAAGCATCTGTAGATTAATTCCATAAAGCACATCAGATAATTTAAACTGCTTTGAGCCGGTTTTGTAGTCAACAATACGCAGATAACTCACACCGTCAGCAGTCATAATATCTACCCTGTCTATACTTCCCTGCACAGCGATATTTTCACCAGTCGGCAATTTAATTGTATATGCAGGAATATCCTGACCAATTTTCAGTTCGCACGCACTCACATCAAAGTCACTCTGAGAAAGCTCTTCAATTAGTCTGCTTAAAAGTAAAAATACATTATCTCTTATAACCTTTAATCTGTACAAAAAGGCATTTGACTTAGCTTCACTACCGCCAAAATATCTCACTAAATACTCATTTAATATGTTTTCAATAAATCTGATAATGTCATCATCGCTTAAGGTGCTGTACTCGGGCTTTGAATATTTTCCAAAAAATTTTTCAAGTATATAATGTACAAGTGTACCATACTCAAGCGGATTGATTTCAGCCTTTCTGCGTTCACGCACTCTAAGACCGTAATTACAGAAATATGAAAATCTGCATAAATTAAATTTTTCAATTTGTGAAGCCGATATTTTTAAATTATTTCCAAACAGCTTATGGGCATTTTCTGTTTTTTCAAGCTTAAATGGATTTGAATTAACCGCTCTTTTCAATGCCATTGTTTTTAAAGAGTAATTGCTGTCATTTTCAAATATTTCCGCTAATGATGACAAATCCGTATAATTACTATTCAATGACCTTGCATATTCTTCAAAGGCAGGCTGAATTGCCCACATAGAATTTTCAGGGGAAATAAAATCCGAGTTATCAAGCATTATTATGTTACTAAATATCTTATGTACCTCATTCACAATTACAGACGGCTTATAAGCATTTCCAAGCAAATCAGCAACAGGGTAAGTTATATATAATTTATCTGAAGCGGAGGTCATACAGCAATATGTCATAAATGTTTCAAGCTTGCTAAGCTCTGTGAAATCATCACTTATTGAAATATCGTTCAATGAAAGAATTTTAAGCTCAAAGGATGAAAATACACCAGATGTATGAGGAATTGCAGGAAAGCTTCCATCTGTACAGCCAATAAGAAATGATGCTTTCTGATTTGAAAGCCTTACACGCTGTGCGGTAGTGACAGTTACGCTGTCCAAGGTCTGAGGAACATCTGAAATCTGAATATATGAAATATGTATCGACAATAATTCAAAATATCTTTTAAGCGATAATTCCATATCACCAATTACTGCAACCAGCTTATCAAGAATATCTACAAATAAGTTCCATATTCTTATCTGTTCTGCTCCAACACCCTTTATGCCCTTTTCTTCAAAAGAATCATACATTATATCAAGAGATGCTGTTACGCCCATTTCAATCATTGTTGTATATAACAATTCAGAAATCTGCCTGCCATTCATTTCTTTGGACTCTTCTTTAAAACGCAATGCAGGCTCAACTATTGACTTTCTAACTCTTTCTGCTGTTTCAAGCAAGGCTTCATCTTCTTCTGAAAAATGCTCCTTAAAGCCGTTTGGATTTTGCTTAAACTCTGATTTAAATTTTGAATTATTGATATTCCAAACATATGTATAATTCTCAAATATATTTATTTCTTCAACAGAATTATTTGTCAATCCTGTTTTTAAAACTGACAGCACATCTTCCCTATCAAAGTCATTTAACACCATTCTGAAAAATGATGTAACAAAACGAATTACAGGCTTTAACTCAATATCCTTTTTTAAATCCATAAAATATGGTATTTCATATTTATCAAATATAACATTCAGCACACCGTTATATTTATCTGTATCGTGGCTTATTACCGATATATCAGAATATTGATAGCCCTCATTTATTACAAGCTCCTTTATTTTTCTTGCAACAAATTCACACTCGTTATATGCATCAACTGCGGAATACAGCATTATATTTTCAGGCACTTTTTCTGATTTTTCATAATCATTTCTGAAAATTCCGCTTTCAAGTAATTTAAGCTCTTCATTGTGACAACGATAGTTTCCTGACAATTCGACAGCTTTTTTTATATCTATACAATCTCGGTTTGCAAGCTCTGTCACAATTCTTACGGTTCTGTAGGCGGCTGCAAATACATCTTCATTACTTTTTGCCAACGCATCAATCGTAAGAGAGATATAAACCTCTGAGCATTGATTGAATAATATTCTTAAAACCTTATATTGTTGTGCGGTAAATCCGCTGAATGAATCTATATAAAGCACATAATCTTTAAATATCTCATTATCATTGAGAATAAATGCAAGCCTTGTTAAATCATCAAGTGGGTCAATATAGCTTTGGGAAACAAGTGCATCAAATGTATCAAGAATAAGTGCCGTTTCAATCAGCTTGGTTTTTAAGGTACTGTCCTCAATGCGATTTGCACTCGCCCTGAGCATTTCAGTAGATATACTGTTTTTCTTGCACTCTGTCAGTGTCTGCAACATTATTTCAGAAATATTTTTACTCTTGCGACTTTTAAATAGTGTCAGCTTTTCTGTAAGCTGTTCAAGTGCAAGATTCATTATTACTGAGCGTGTGCCGTTATCTATTACATTTTTGGGAATATTTCCTGTCTTTTCAAATACATACCTACATAGCTTTGAAAAGCCAAAAACTGAAACCTGTCTTGCTCTTTTTGCTCCAAGTATATTCAAAAATGCTTTTTCTGTTTCAAATGAACTTTGGTCAGGTACAAGCATTATAATATTTTCTTTTCCCTCTGCCACTAACTCAGATATTTTATTATAAATATATGTCGTTTTTCCTGTTCCGCTCGTTCCTGTAATAAACTGTATCATTATAATATCCCTCATAAACATAAAGCCTGATAATTCCTGCAAATCTGAAAGAAATCATCAAGCAATTATGCAATTAATTTTAAAAATTATATTGTTATTCGGCTATTAAAATATTTTATATCCGTCATATTTTCCAATATCGCAAAGGTCAATTTCGTGACAGCCAAGCCTTGTACTAAGCGGAGCAAGCTCCATATAATCTCCATACAAAAACCTTAAATATTCATCATATTTCTTTGGTATAGGCATTTTTATGTTTTCAAAATCAACATAAATCACTTCATCAAGGCAATTTTTTGGAAAAACTCCGTTATAGATATTCCTGCCCATTCCGTCATACAGATATTTTGCATTCTTCTTATTCTTAAAGAAAGTCAGAGTTTTCTTTTCAAGCCACATACTGAACTTAATTGGAAATATTCTTTTGCAGAAATCAGTTACCGCTGATTGAATTTTACTGTCATTTTCAGCTTTTCTGTTATTCCACTTATTGAAAACCAATGCCCTTGTAAATAAGGTCATTGCTATATGAATTTTTTGTCCAAGCTTGGAATTTGCCGTATTATCGTGGCAAAAAATATCAAAGGCAAGTCCATTATGCATACCCTTATGAGTTTTTGCAAATTCGGTTGCAAAGGTTGTATCATCAAGCCTGAATTTTGCAAATTCATAAAAGCATTTACTATCGGTATCACTTGTCTGGAATGTCATTCCCTGTGGCAGCTCACTTTGTGCAATTTTGCAGAATTTATCGTAATCCTCACGCAACATCATAACATCTGCATCATCATCCCATGGAATAAAACCTTTATGTCTTATTGCTCCAAGTAAGGTTCCCCCACCAAGAAAATATTTTATATTATGCTTTCTGCATATTCTGTCAAGCTCAAGCAAATAAGCAAGCTGAACACTCTGAATATAGCTAAGCCTTCCCTCGTGAGAATGTGGCAAACGGCTGTCATTTCCATTACTGCAACCAATTTCTGATAATTCAAGGGCAATTTCAAGTGAGGTTTTAGGCTCACAGCCTGATGTTGCAATTTTTCCGCCACTTATCGCACAAGCATTCAGCTCTTTTGTTGCACCTGATTTAATTTCTGTTAAATCTCCGTATATTTCATTAAGCTTTGCAAAAATCTCAGCGGTTGAACATACCGAATTTTTTCCGATTATATTATATGCGGTGTTGCCTTCAAGCTCTGATAATGCATATACGGCAGCTCGCATTACATCATTAATATAAACAAAGGAATATTTTTTTAATGAAATATTCATAACACAGCTTTTATTTTCAGAAATACATCTGAATACATCATCAAACGGAGTTTTAAGACCTGCACCTAAAATTATTCCTGTTCTTAATGTGGTAAAATCAAACGCTGACATTTTTCGTTTAGATGCCCATACAGTTTCAAGAACTCTCATAAGCTGAGTTTCAAAGCTTTCTGCGGAATTTATATCGCAATATGGATATTCATTTTCTGAATATACCCTATGCGGTTCACCCACACCATAAACTCTGCTGTCATTAAAAAACAATACCTTAGCTTTTGTCTTAGCCGAAAAATCAGCCAGAATTTCTGAGCTTTTTATTGCATTGCGGAATAATTCAATATCATTGCCGATTTCTTCACCACAAACGCCTGTATATATTAAATAATCTGCATCTGATAGCTCCGTAAGCAAATCAAAGGACATAAATTCAAAATCATCCCGCAAAAATAAATCGTGAGATAATCCGCTCATTGCAATTTCTTTATTATCGCCTGTCAGAATTACTCTTATATTAAGATTTTTAGCATCATTCTGATAAAGCAAGGCATAAACAAAACATCTTGCAAGACCATTTCCACAAATTACTATAGTTTTATTTTTCAGATTTTTTACTATTAAATTTTTTTCAACAAGTGGCAATGCCGCCCAATCAGCTTCTGCTTCATTCAATATTTCTTTGATTTTCATAATATATCACTCTATTAAATATATTTAAAAAAATAGTCGGCTTAAAATATTATCTGCCGACTATTTCAAAATTATTTTTTCTTCTTAGCCTTTTCAGCCGCTTTCGTTTCTTCATAAACCTTTAAGGTTTCCTCGGTTGTACCATCAAAAACAACCGTACCTTTTTTTAAATAAATTGCTCTGCTACACATCTCCTGCACAGACTTTGCATTATGACTTACATAAAGTACAGTAACACCTGACGCAATTATATCCTTTATTTTATTGGTACATTTCTTTTTGAAAGCCGCATCACCAACTGCAAGTGCCTCATCTACAACTAAAATATCAGGCTCGATATTTACATTGATTGCAAATCCCAGACGCAATTTCATACCGCTTGAATATGTTCTTACAGGCTGGTCGATATAATCTCCAAGTTCAGCAAACTCAATGATTTTTTCTTCAATAGTCTTGATATAGCTTGCCTGTAATCCGAGAATATAGCCTTTAAGATAAATATTTTCTCTGCCTGTCATCTCAGTTGAAAAGCCTGCCGTAAGCTCAAGCAAAGCAGCAACCTGTCCATTTACCTGAATTTCACCGGTATCAGGAAAAGCTACACCAGTAATCATTTTAAGAAGAGTAGATTTACCAGCACCATTGTCACCGACAATACCTACAGACTCCCCTCTGCCAATCTCAAGCGAAACATTATTCAAAGCCTTGTTTGTTTTCGGATTCTTTGGTTTAAAAAAGAGTGCTTTAAATCGTGCCTGGTCATTTTTATATAATATGTATGTCTTACTTACATTTTTAAATGAAATAATAGGTTCAGTCATAAAACCCCTCCATTAAAGCACATCAGGAAGCTTTTTCCTGAGCCTGTTATAGTTGATAATACCGAGTACAAAAATCACAACAAATTCAACAATGAAAATTGCCAACTCGGTTTTATTAGCATAAAACGGACGATTATAAAGGAAGCAATTTCTATAACCATTTACAAAAAAGTTAATAGGATTAACCATCATAACAGTTCTCAAAGGCTCATCAAAGCCATAAGAATCATACATAATACCGGAAAGCCAGAAAATACCTGACATAACTGAAACTATAAGATTTTCAAAATCCTTGCTGAATGCGGACATTGGAGAGGTTGACCACGACAAGGCAACAAAAAATATAAACATAAGCGGACAGTAAAGAAAAAACTGGAGATTATACCAGCTTACTCCAACCTTTAGCACAACATAGACATACATTGCGACAATTAACAGCAAATGCACAAATAATCTTGAAAGGGCGGTATAAGTAAGTATTGTTGATACAGGAAATTTCACCTTAGTAATAAACTGGCGATTATTTCTCAAGGCTCTTGCACCCTGAATAATACTGTCCTGAATAAAAAACCATGGAATAATTCCGACAAACATAAATGTAAAAAAATCAAATGATGCAGGCTCAGTACCACCAAGATCAACATTTATTGCACGCAAAGCCTTGATACCAACGGAAAAAGCAAACCAATAAACAAAAATTGTAAATGCCGGTTTGACAAAAGCCCAAAGTGGACCAATTACAGCACCTTTGTAGGTTTTAATAAGTTCATCCTTGGCAAGCAGAAAAATCTGTTTGCCAAAACCTTTATGTTCCTTAAAAATCGAAAACAAATTAATACATCCTATCTATATAATTGTTGTATTTAAAAATAAAATTGCTTTTATAATTCCGGCAGAATTATTCCCATATGACATTCATATACAGATTATATTATACTACATTTTACTGATTTGTCAATTAAATATAAGCCACAAAACATAGCTATCTAAGATTAAATTTTACATAAAATTTAGCAAAACTAAATTAATTCTGCATTTAATCATACAATATTAAAAACCACACATAAAAAGGCAAATAACCTTCGTTATCTGCCCTATTAAGAAAATCTATTAAATTCTCATTAAATGTATTGCTGTTTCAGCCTTGTCAATAATTCTCAGGTCATTATCATATGAACACATTTTCCTTGCCTGCTGTAAATCTACCCAAACATAGCTGTCAATCTCTTCTTCCTGAATTTTTACATTATCAGTAAAAGCTTGTGCAAGGAAAAATACTACTCGTTTTCGTATTTTGCCAAAAGGGCAATATTCGCTTATTTCTCTGAAATTTTCAAACAAGGTAACATCAAGTCCTGTTTCCTCTTTTATCTCTCTGATAGCTGTTTCCTGCTCATTTTCATCATTCTCTATATGTCCTTTTGGAAAACTCCAATATCTGCCATTACTGTTTTTTACAAGCAATATTTTTGTGCTTTGTTTTGCCTTATAAAATATTATCGCCCCACAGGATTTTTCATATAAACAGGAAATTGTTGTAAGACTAATATTCCTTAGCTTTGAAAGTAATTGCCTTAACTCTGGTTCATAAAAAACTTCTCCATAAGGTGCAACAATTAATCTGGCTTCATCAAGACCGTCAAAGTCGGCAACAGCAATGACTACTCCTTCAAAATATTCTCTTATATTGCTTCTCGAAACAACATAGGCACTTCTGTTATGATTTGTAGGTAATGTGACATAAGCTGTATGAAGATTATCACTTATTTTGCCAAAAACACTTACCTTTACTATATCTGCAATCACTGCTGTTACCTCCTTTCGTTTTTTTATAAATTAAAAATCGTGCTGATTTATCAGTTAAACATATTGCTCATACTGTCAAGCTGTATTTGAGTATTTGCACTCATTACACCATTTATAAACAATACCTCATCAATTCCGTTTTCACTGCAATAGCTGACAAGATTTTTAGAGAAATAACGGAAATCAACTACATGAACCTCACTATAATTGTAAGTAAGATATGGTACAAATGCATTACCGTAGCTTTCTTTAACAACTGCAATCTTCTTGCCTTGACCTGCTTTTTCTGAGCTTGATTTTAATACAGTAAGTCCTGTATCCTGATTATCACCCATAATGAATACACCATAAGTATTTGAACCTGAGGTTGCATACTGATAGTATGGACTGTCAAACTCACCAACAGTTCCGTCAGAATATGAAATATCCATACTCACACTATACGGAAATTCCCAATAATGAACAGTATCAGGTGTAAGACCGCTTGCTGAATTTGAGAATGAACCCTCAAATCCCTCTATCTGCTTTTCTGTGCAGTTTTCAAGCTTCAATACATCCTGCTTTGTACTCTCTGCAAATGCTGAATATGCATAATATGCTCCAAGACCTGTCCAATGGTGGTCAGAATTAAAATAAGTATATTCTGTATTGTGATTTGCAAGGAAGTTATAGCAGTTAATTGGTGTAACCCTATCAGAAAGTCCTGCATATATAGCTTTGATATTCTCAGCCTGAGAACCTGACGGAGCTTCTCCATCCTTTAATCTCTGAGGTAATCCCATTTCAGTATGATTTGGTACTACCATATCATATACCTTTACACCGCTGCCAAACTGATTTGCAAATCCACTTATTGTATCAGCATATTTTTTTGCCTTTGTGCTGTCACTTCCAAAAAGCTCATAGCCTATATTATGCCATACATAGATACTGTAAGCAGATGTACCGTTTGTATTATCATCTTCAATTTTAGGTGTTGCAAAATAAGTTGGCGATAAATCATTTATAGCTTCATTAGCAGCTATAGTTGGAGTTGTCATTCCAGTATCGCCTGTAGATTTTGTTTCGGTAGAAATTGTTTCCTTTGTCTTACTGTTCTTTCCCGAACACCCTCTGAACATCATATTGATTAACAGAGCCAACAACAAAAATACAACTATCATTACTGATACTATAGTAATTCTGTTGCGAATCCTTCTTTTTTGCTGAACTCTTCTGCGTTGGATTTCACGACTTGTTGGTCGCCTTGTTGCTGACCTTGCACCACTTGTATTTCTGCTTCTGTTTAAGTCATAAGCAGGTCGTCCATTATATGAACTGTTTCTGCGTTGTGGGTGGCGTCTTCTATACTCTCTGCTATCTAACGAATTATCTACATCAAAATTATCAAAATTGTAATCATCTCGATTACTCATATTATACCTACTTTCTATCGTTATGTTGGTAATTTATCAAAATCTAATGCTATATACAATTTATTATACTACACAAATCACTTAAAAACAACATTAAAATGTATTTTTTCTTATGTTTGTTGCATATTTTTTACAAGTTCTTGAATAATGGGTTATTTTGTGGTAGAATATTATTTGATTTATTGTATTTTTTGCAGTAGTAATTATATTTAAAATAAAATTTGGGGTGAAATATTATGGAATATAAGTTTTCTGATCGAGTTTCTAATTTGAAGCCAAGTGCTATCAGAGAAATATTCAAGTATGCCGCTGATCCGGAAGTAGTATCACTTTCAGCAGGAAATCCCTCTCCTGAGGCTTTCCCTGCAAAAGAAATTGCTGAAATCTCTGCAAAGGTTCTTTCTGAAAATCCTATTTCTGTTTTGCAGTATAGTGTCAGCGAGGGTTATACTCCGTTAAGACAACATCTTCTTGAGTATATGAAAAATGAGCATAATACCGGCAATGACAACGATGATATACTGATAACCACAGGTGCTCAGCAGATTATGGATTTATGCACTAAGGCTTTAGTAAATGAGGGTGAAAAAATTATTGTTGAAGCCCCATCATTTATCGGTTCATTAAATACCTTCAGAAGCTATAATGCAAAGCTTGTCGGTGTTACAGTTGAGCCTGACGGAATGAACACCGCAGAGCTTGAACAGGCATTAATTGCAAATCCTGATACAAAATTTATTTATACTATTCCTAATTTCCAGAACCCTTCAGGAGTTACAATGAGCCTTGAAAAACGCAAAAAGGTTTATGAACTCGCCAAAAAATATAATGTACTTATCATTGAGGATAATCCATACGGTGATTTGCGTTATAGTGGTGAGTATGTTCCGAATATCAAAAGCTTTGATACAGACGGAATTGTAATATATGCAGGTTCATTCTCAAAGGTTATTTCTCCAGGAATCAGAGTTGCATATACTATCTGCCCAAAGCCGATTTTTCAAAAGCTTGTTGTATGCAAGCAGGGTAATGATGTTCATACAAATATATGGTCACAATACATCTGTGATGAATTTATTACAAAATATGACTTTAATGCTCATCTTGAAATGCTCAGAAAAACCTACACTAAGAAAGCTCAGTTTTGTATGGATTTACTTGACAAATACTGCAAGCCTGCAATTACTTATAATAAAATAGACGGTGGACTTTTTATATGGTGTGATTTACCTGAAAATGTTGATATGACTGAATTTTGCAAAAAAGCTGTATTAAATAAAGTCTGTGTTGTTCCGGGAAATGCATTTCTGACAGATGACAGTTCTGTTTGCCACAGCTTCAGAATTAATTTTTCAACACCTACAGATGAACAGCTTGAAAAAGGAATAAAAATTCTTGGTAAGCTTGCAAATGAGCTTTAATTCTCAAATAACCTACCGAAAGGATATTATATAATGGAAAACGAAAAGAAAAAAGAAATCGTATTTAGTGCGATTCAGCCAAGCGGTACAATTACACTCGGTAATTATCTCGGTGCAGTACGCAACTGGGTCAAGATGCAGGATGAATATAGCTGTATTTATGCACTTGCAGATTTACATACAATTACAGTCCGTCAGGAGCCTGCTCAGATGAGAAAAAATATAATTGATGCATATGCTTCAATAATGGCTTGTGGTATTGATGTAGAAAAAAGTCTTTTCTTTATTCAAAGTCATGTTAAATCACACGCAGAAATGGCTTGGATTTTAAATTGCTATACACAGTTTGGTGAGCTTTCAAGAATGACTCAGTTTAAAGATAAATCTGCAAAACACGCAGACAATATTAATGCCGGACTATTTACCTATCCTGTACTTATGGCAGGTGATATTCTGCTTTATCAGGCTGACAAGGTTCCTGTAGGAGCTGACCAGAAACAGCATATTGAAATCACCTGTGATATTGCAAGGAGATTTAATGGACTATATGGAAATGTCTTTAAAATTCCTGAGGGATTTATTCCAAAAAATGGTGCAAGAGTTATGAGCCTTCAGGACCCAACCAGAAAAATGAGCAAATCAGATGAAAATGCAAATGGCTGTGTTCATATTCTTGATACTCCTGAAACTATTATGCGTAAATTCAAGCGTGCTATTACAGACAGTGAAGCTCATGTGCATTATGCTGAGGGCAAAGACGGCATAAATAATCTTATGTCTATTTATAGTGCAGTTACAGGTCTTAGCTATGAGCAGATTGAAAAAGACTTTGAAGGAAAAGGCTACGGAGATTTTAAAACCGCAGTTGGTGAGGCAGTTGTAGAACACCTCCGCCCTATTCAGGAAAGATATAATCAGCTTGTAAAGGACAAAGGATATATTGAGGAATGTTACAGAAAAGCCGATGAAATTGCATTAAAAATCAGCAGCAGAACTGTAAATAAGGCTATGAAGAAAATAGGATTTGTAATTTAATCACATTATATAGAAAAATCAAAAAAACCTGATGAAGGTGACGCTATGAAAAAAAGTTCAAAATTTGCTATAATACTAACAGAATTTATCATAAGTATAATACTTGGAATAGCAACATTGAGCTGTATTTTATGGCATTACGGAAAATATTTTATATTCGACAGCTCAGTAATTTGCTACAGGCTCGGAAACTTTGGTGGATGGGCGGCAACAGCAATATTTATTGAGCTGTCGCTTATTTTTTTTCTGATATTCCACACAGTATCAGAATTTCTTATAAAAATATATGAAGACAAGCACAAGCCAAAATTTGAGGTCACAGATTATAATGTATTTGAAGATGTCAGAAGTGCAGATGATTATGATGACGGATTTTATCAGACAGAAGAGGGCTTTAATAACAGCGGTATAAAAACAAAAAAACACAATATAAAATCGGTAGCTGTAATATTTTTTCTAATCACAAATATTATCGCAATATATTTCTTTTGCTTTGATATAACTATCTTTAAAAATGATTGTATAATTCAAAAGGAAATTTCATCTCTTTCCTATACAGAATACAGTTATGAGCAAATTGTTGACATAAAAATAAATAAGGAAATATTTAATACAGAAGAAATCGTTTTAAAAATGAATGATAATAAAATTATTAATATAAAAATTTATGATTTCGGTTGGAATAACTCAGAATATTTACAGGGTAAAGATACACTAAGCACCATAAAACAGATTATTGATAGAAATAAAATTATATAATTTGAACAGAAAATTTATATTTAATTCTGAATATGAATTTCAGTGTTTATTTACAGCAAAGTGCTTAGTCAAAATGCCAATAATATTGATTATTTGAAATAATTACTGTGCATACTGTCAAAATTTACAAATTCTATCACCTTTATTCTTGTACTTTTCAGGAATATGAGCTATAATGTATTATGTAGAAAATTAGTATATAGCAAGCTTATGCTATATATTCAATACATTGTATTGGAGGATGTTTAAGATGAGTATTGAAAAAATCAATCAGGCTAAAGCTGAAATTACTGCAACATCTGCTTACAAGATTATTACTGAGTTTTTTGATGCAGACAGCTTCTGTGAAATTGATTCTTTTGCAAAATCAGGCGATGGTTTTGCTGAAGTAGTTGCTGGCTTTGGTATGGTAGATGGTATGCCAGTTTATGCTTTTGCACAAAACAGCGACATTTGCGGTGGTGCTATGAGCAAGGCTCAGGCTGCTAAACTTAAAAAGCTTTATGGTCTTGCACTTAAAACAGGGGCACCTGTAGTCGGCTTCTATGATAGTGTTGGTGGCAGACTTACACAGGGTACAGAGCTTCTTGCAGGCTGCGGAGATATTCTCAACTGCTCTGCTTCACTTTCAGGTGTAGTACCTCAGGTTTCTGTTGTTTTAGGTTCATGTCTTGGTACTAATGCACTTAATGCAGTAAGTGCTGATATAGTTATTATGAGTGAAAAAGCTCAGCTTTCACTTGATGTTACAGGTAAAAATTCTGATGCAGAATATAACGCAGTAAACGGCAATGCTACTATTATTGCTAAGGACACTACAGATGCCGTTGCTAAAGCAAAAGAGCTTATACTTTACCTCCCTTCAAATAACCTCACTCTTGCTCCTCAGTCATTTGATGAAGAACCAGCTTCTGATGGTTGTGGTTGTGTTGTCAGCAAAACTGTTGATGGTGGAAACAAGATTAAGCTTTTCGATAAATTTGGTGCTAATGCTAAAACAAGACTTGGTCGCATTGGTGGTCAGGTTGTTGGTATAGTTAATACAGTTGGAAAAACTCTTGACTGCAAATCTGCTGCTAAAACAGCTAAATTTGTTCGTTTCTGCGATGCTTTTTCAATTCCAGTACTTACTTTTGTAAATTGCGATGGTTTTGAAGCTCTTGGCTCAGCTGCAAAGCTTACTTCTGCTTATGCTGAAGCTACAACTATCAAGATTTCAGTTGTAACAGGTAAGGCTATTGGCTCAGCTTATGTTGCACTTGCAGGAACTGGTGCAAATGCTGATGTTGTATATGCACTTCCAGATGCAATTATTTCTCCTGTAAATGTTGAGGCTGCTGCATTTATTCTTGCTCCAAAGGAAATGAAGGTTCCTGTTGATAAGCAAAAGGCTGCTGCTGAGAAATTTGCTTCTGAGAACCTATCTGCATTCAACGCTGCTCAAAATGGTTATGTTGACGGCATTCTTGAAGAAACAGAGTTGCGTAAAGCATTGATTTCTGCACTTGATATGCTTTCAGGCAAGCGTGTTAATACACTTTCAAAGAAACATTCAACTATCTGATATTATTATTGATATTACTGAATAAATAAAGGGGATATTAAAAATGAAGAATTTAAGAATTACAGTAAACGGCACAGCTTACGATGTTCAGGTTGAGGAGCTTGGTGGTTCTTCTGCACCAGCAACAGCTCCTGTTGCTGCTCCAGCAGCTGCTCCTGCCCCTGCTAAAAAGCCTGCTGCTCCTGCAGGTTCCGCAGGCTCAATCGTTGTAAAAGCTCCAATGCCTGGCACAGTAGTTAAGGTAGAGGTATCTGTTGGTCAGGCTGTTAAGGCTGGTCAGGACCTCGTATTTATTGAAGCTATGAAGATGGAAACTCCTGTTAAGGCTCCTCAGGATGGCAAGGTTGCTACTATTGATGTTACTAAGGGCGAGGCTGTAGATTCAGGTAAGGTTCTTGTAACTCTTAACTAAATTATATTCTGAACTTGAAAGGGATGTCCACAATGGCTAAAAAAATTCAAATTACCGAAACAGCCCTGCGTGATGCTCATCAGTCACTTATTGCTACAAGAATGACTACTGAAGATATGCTTCCAATTCTTGATAAACTTGATAAGATTGGCTATTATTCACTTGAGTGCTGGGGCGGTGCTACATATGACTCATGCCTTCGTTTCTTAAATGAAGACCCATGGGAAAGACTTCGTACAATTAAAGATCATTGCCCTAACACAAAATTGCAGATGCTTTTCAGAGGTCAGAATATGCTTGGTTATCGTCATTATGCCGATGACTGTGTTGAATACCTTGTTGAGCGTTCAGTTGCTAACGGTATTGATATTATCCGTATTTTTGATGCTCTCAATGACATTAAAAATCTTAAAACTGCTATCAAAGCAGCCAAAAATCAGAATGGTAAGGCTGAGGCTCAGGTTGCTATCAGCTATACTACAGGTCCTGTATTTACCGATGAATACTATGTTGAGTATGCAAAAAGAATAGCTGATGCAGGTGCTGACTCTATCTGTATCAAGGATATGGCTGCTCTTTTAACTCCTGCAAGAACTGTTTCACTTGTAAAAGCAGTTAAGAAAGCTGTCCCAGAGCTTCCAATACAGCTCCACACACACTACACCTCAGGTCTTGCTTCAATGTGTCTGTTAAAGGGTGTTGAAGCAGGTGCAGACAGAATTGATACTGCAATAAGCCCACTTGCTCTCGGTACTTCACACGCACCTACTGAATCAATGGTTGCGGCTTTACAGGGTACTGAATTTGATTCAGGTCTTGATATTAAGGCACTTGCTGAAATTCGTGCATACTTTATGACACTTCGTGACAAGTATATTAAATCAGGACTTCTTGACCCATCAATGCTTGCTACTGATGCTAAGGCACTTATTTATCAGGTACCTGGTGGAATGTTATCAAACCTCCTCTCACAGCTCAAGCAGGCTGGTAAGGAAGATCAGCTTACAGAGGTACTTGAGGAAGTTCCAAGAGTTCGTAAGGATGCAGGTTATCCCCCACTCGTAACTCCAACATCTCAGATTGTTGGTACACAGGCTGTATTCAATGTAATTACAGGCGAACGCTATAAAATGTGTACAAATGAGTTTAAGGGACTTGTTGCTGGTGAATATGGCACAACTCCAATTCCTGTTGATCCAAAGTTCCAGAAGAAGATTATTGGAGATAAGAAAGTAGTTAAGGGTCGTCCTGCTGATTCTCTCGCACCAGAGCTTGAAAAGCTCAGAGGTGAAATTGCTGAGTGGATTGAACAGCCTGAAGATGTACTTTCATATGCTCAGTTCCCTAAGGTTGCACTTGACTTCTTTGAAAAAAGAAGAAATGCAAAGGTTGGAATTAATGGTGAAAAGCTTGATGCTAAAAATAAAGTTCACCCAGTATAATTCATAGTTTTTAAATATTATACGGCAGTAATGATTCAATTATTGGTTTCATTACTGCCGTTTGTTTTTGAATTAATATCTCCCCTACAGCTAATCACAATTTGAATTATAATACCTTCTATATTAATCAAAAGATATAATGGCTTAAAAACTGATTATTCATTTTGATAATTATAATCCTACAATGTAAATTTCAAACAACTGATAATGTTGTATAAATTTCATAACCATTAACCAGCTGATACTACACTAAAATTTGCAATTCAGAACAGCAAAAAAGAACGCCTTGAAATCAAGACGCTCTTTTAAATTTCATTATTTAATTTATTAATTCAGTATGAATTATTCTTCATTCTTCTTACGGAGAACTGCCAACACACCTGCTGATGCTGCAAGTACTGATAATGTAACTGTAGCTAAAGGTGTTGAACCTGTCTGAACAGCGGAAGAATTATTTGTTGTTGTATTTGTCTTACTTGTTGATGATGTTGCACTTGTAGCCTTTGCTGTAGTAGCAACTGTTGTTGAAGATGTTGTCTTATCAGCTGTTGTGCCTGTTGCTGAGGTCTGATCCTGCTGTGTAGCTGTAGTAGCGGTTGTAGTTGACTCAGTTGGGGCTACTGTTGTAACATTCTGTGTTGTAGGCTGTACAGGCTCTTTTGTAACCTCTGTTGCATCTGTAGCCTCAGTTGCAGGAGCTGTTGTTTCAGGCTCTGTTGGCTTAACAACAGTAGTAGTTGGCTCAACTGTTGTTGGAACTACTGTAGTAGGCTCTGCTGTAGTTGGTTCTGTTGGAACTACATACAAATTAACATTTGAATATGCTCTATATCCATCTTCTTTTTCTATTACGCTATGATTTACTACAAATTCTTCATTTTCTGTTTTTGTTGAATTTGTATCTGCATCAACAGAAGAAATTGTAAGAACATCAACATCAAGATTTACTTCTGTATCGCCCTTTGTGCTGTCAAGAACCTTAAACTCTGCTGTTAAGAAGAGCTTGCTTTCACCTAATTTGTAAAGCTCAAGATTACTTGCAACACCTCTGATTTTACCATTTACAGGCTTTACACTATAAAGTGCACCATTCTCAGCATAAGGCATAAAATCAGATTTTTTTGATAATTCAAGTACAGCAGGATTATAGCTAAGAACCCACTGTGTATTTAAAATATCTTTTTCTGAATCAAAATAATAATTAACAGTAATTTCGTCACCATTTTTAGCATTTACTGCATCTGATGTTGAAAACAGATTAGATTTAGCAACAATATTAAATTCACTTAATGGCTCTGTAGGAGCAACTGTAGTAGGCTCGGTTGCCTCAGTTGTAGGCTCTGTAGGAGCAACTGTAGTTGGTTCCTCTGTGGCAACTGAAGTTGTAGGCTCTGTAGTAATCTCAGGAACAACTACCTCTGTATCCTTAGATATATTAAGAGAATCTAAAGTTTCATCACTACTTACAACATTATTATTTATAACATACTGAGTTGATTCAACAATAATTCTTGTAGTATCAGGGTCATCCTCAAGCTGTGCAGATGCAGCAAGCGTAAGATTGCTTACATCGAGGTCAACAACTGTTTTTGCTCCAAGCTCTACACCCTCATTAATTGTAAATTCAAATGTAGCAAAAATATTATTTTCATTTGAACTAAAGTTTGCATTCTTATCAATATCTTCTACTGCAGAGCAACAATATGAAATCTGATTACCTACATGATTTGTCATACCACCGCTCTTAATGTTAGGTGATACTTTTTTAGCAGATGTATATACAGGAGTTAAAACATCAGCATCATATGTAAGCTTCCACTGAGTATTAACAACATCAAGTGAAGCACTAAGGTAATATGTAACAGTAACCTTGTCTGAAACACTATCATATTTCTGAGTTGTTTCAGGAAAGAAGTTTGAAGTTGCTTTTACAGTAATCTTATCACTATCAGCTTCTTCTGCAGCAACAGAAAAAGCTGCAACAGTAGTCATAGATATTGCTAACATAGCTGCTATGCCAATGCTTGAAACCTTTTTTATCATATTTTTCTCCTCCGAATATTTTTATTATCAGCAATAATATTATAATACCGCAAAGAAAAAAAATCAACAATTTCTCAAAAAAAGGTGTACAAACTTTACAATTTCAGACACATAAATTAAGCAATTTTAACAAAGAACATTTTTATTCTTCTGTATTGCTTTCATTTGCAGAATTTATGTCATCATCTCTCTTTTTAACTATAAGAACTGCAACTATTGCAAGAATTATGATAATAATTGCAACAATAACAAGTGTTGCAGTGACTGAACCATTTCCATTTGCTGATGTTGTATTATCGGCAGCCTGAGTAACATTTACAACCTGCTCTACAACCATTGTTACAGGCTGATGTTCATCCGCATTTTCTGAGTTATTTCCCTGACTGTCGCTGTAATTGATAAAATCTCCCTGACGACCTGAAATAAAGCTTTCATCTGTAGTTACAACAGCAGGCTTTTCTTCACCTACAACATCACCATTAACACTTACAGTATATCTAATTGTATAATTTTTCATATAGGTCATATCTTCACCATACATATCAGCAATAAAATCTGTAATATCAGTTTCTCCACCCTCAATTACTTCAAAATCTGCCTTTAGCAGAACTGCTCTTGAAGAAAAATCAGCTGGTGCTGAAATATCTGTCCATGACAGCGGAATATAGCCCTCACGCTTTGGATTATATACTACTCCCTCAAATTTTCCAAATTCAAGAGAATCATCAACATATTTTAACTTATTCTGGTCATAGCTAAGATACATCTGTAAGCCGATTACAGGGTCTTCACAATCGCTCATAAGTAATGTAAATGTAAATTTGTCACCGACATTTACAGTTGCATTTGAATTAATTACAAGCTCCTCAGCGGCAAAAGCTGACGGCATTGCAAACATAAGCATTGTAATTACAATAACAAATGATAAAATCTTAACAGTAAATTTTTTCATAAAAATTCATTCCTTTAAGGTTTAATTGTAATAATACTCTAACATTATATATCATATCGTTAAAAAATTCAACGAAAAATATTAATATTTATCTGAATTTTGTGTGAAAATACTATTTAAACTATATGATAAAAACAGACAATGGCAGAAAACCTGATTAACAGACCTTCTGCCATTTAAAATTATTCATTATCTTCAATATATTTAAGCTGTTTATATATCATATTTGCACACATATAAACATTACCGCCACCCATTGTAAGAATTAAATCTCCTTCTTTTGCGTTCTTGCAGACATAGTCGGTGATTTCTTCAAATGTATCAAGGCATACAGAGTCAGGAACCTTTGCTCCAAGATCTGTTGAATATATATTATATGTGTTGGTTTCTCTTACAGGTAAAATTTCTGATATTATTGCTGTATCAGGAATTTTCAATGCCTCTGCAAAATCATCAAGTAAAATTGCTGTTCTTGAAAATGTGTGTGGCTGGAATACCGCCCACACCTTATTAAATCCCATATTCATTGCGGCATTCAATGTGGCTTTCAGCTCTGTTGGGTGATGTGCAAAATCGTCTGCAACAGTAATTCCATTTGGTGTTCCAAGTATTTCAAAACGCCTGTGTACTCCACCAAATTTATGAAGATTTTCAGATATTTCCTTTGCTGTTGCTCCAAGATAATGTGCTGTTGCAGCCGCAGCCATTGCATTATATATATTGTGTTTTCCAGGTACAATCAATCTTACATTTGTAAGTAACTCACCTTTGAAATATATATCAAATTCTTCGTGTACTCCCTTTCCTGTTGCTGTGATTACTGCCCTGTAATCGCAGTTTTCACCAAATCCATAGCTTAGCTTTGGTATTTCAACATCAGCCACCGCATCAAGTGTATTTTCATCATCACCATTAATTACAAGTAATCCTGTTGTCTGGTGTGAAAACTTATTAAATGACTTTTTAATATTATCAAGATTTTTGAAATAATCAAGGTGGTCAGCATCAACATTAAGTATAATTGAAATATACGGATTTAACTCAAGAAATGTATCTACATATTCGCAGGCTTCACATACTATAATATCACTCTTACCTACATAGCTGTTGCCACCAATAAACGGAAGCTTACCACCAATAATTGCTGACGGGTCAAAGCCACTTCCAATTAATATCTGAGAAAGCATAGCGGTAGTTGTAGTTTTACCGTGTGTTCCGGAAACTGCAATACTTCTCTTATAACGCCTTGTTACTACTCCAAGCATTACACTTCTCTCAATGCAAGGGATTCCTGCCTCAACAGCAGCCTTGCGTTCAGGATTAGTTTCTTTAATTGCAGCAGAATATACAACAAGCTCAGCACCTTCAATATTTTCCTCAGCATGCCCCATATATACAGAAATACCGTAGCTTTTTATTCTGTCGAGAGTTTCTCCCTCGTTCATATCAGAGCCTGAAAGCTCAAATCCCTCTCCCCTGAGAATTTCAGCAAGAGGACACATTCCGCTGCCACCAATACCGATAAAATGTATTCTTTTAATTTCGTCTAATAATTTATCGTAATTCAAAAAATTCCACTCCTAACCAATTTGTGAAGTCACAATATACTTATATTATAAATCTAAACACAAAAAAAATAAATAGTTATTTTAAAAAAATAATCTTTTTTCCTTTATTGCTATTTATAGAGTATAATGGTAGAATATGATTAGTTAATAATGCAAAAAAATTAATCAGCATCTATATGTACGCAGACAAAAAGGAATATATGAAAGAGTGAACAATAATGTATTTAAAGAAAAATGATATAATAGACCTAACAATAAGTTCGGCAACAGCAGAAGGCAACGGAGTTGGGAAAACAGAAGACGGAATAGCAATATTTGTACCAAATTCAGCAATCGGAGATAAGTTAAAGGTAAGAATACTAAAAACAAAAAAGACATATGCATTTGGAAAAATTGAAGAAATAGTAACCCCCTCCCCCACACGAACAGATATTGACTGTCCATACTTTGCGAAATGCGGTGGCTGTGTATGGCGACACATAAATTATGATGCTGAATGTGAAATAAAGCAACAAAGAGTTGAAGATGCAATAAAAAGACTTGGTGGCTTCACCAATATAGAAATACAGCCAATAATAAAATCTGAAAACACATTAAGATACCGAAATAAGGCACAATTTCCAATAGGTACAGATAAAGACGGAAAACCGATTATTGGCTTTTACGCTTTTCATACACATAGAATAGTTGATTGTATGGACTGTGCTTTACAGCCTGAAATTTTCACACAGATAATGAATATCACCAGAGAATTTTTAGAAAGCTCTGAAAATGATATATATAACGAGCAGACGCATAAAGGCAAGCTAAGGCATTTATACATACGAATGGGAGAAATCACAAAAGAAATAATGGTATGCTATGTCGTAAATGGAAAAGGTCTGAAACAGGAAGATAGATTGATTGAAAGATTAAAAGCCGAAATTCCAAATCTGAAAAGTGTAATCATAAATACCAACAGAGAACAAACCAATGTGATACTTGGAAATAGAAACCGAATTGCCTATGGAACTGACTATATAACAGATGAATTATGCGGATACAAATTCAAAATATCACCATTTTCATTTTGGCAGGTAAATCGCAGACAAGCCGAAAAGCTTTACAATAAAGCCACAGAATATGCAAAATTGTCAAAAGATAGTGTATTGCTCGACTTATATTGCGGAACTGGTACTATTGGCTTAACAATGGCAAATAACTGCAAATCACTTATTGGTGTTGAAATAATAGAAGATGCAATAAAAGATGCGATTGAAAATGCAAAAATAAACGGAATAGAAAATGCACGATTTATCTGTGCAGATGCATCAACAGCGGCAGAACAGTTAAAAAACGAGGGGTTAAGACCTGATGTAGTAATACTCGACCCACCACGCAAGGGCTGTGGCGAAGAGTTAGTACAAACAATAAAAGAAATGTCCCCACAAAGAGTAGTATATGTTTCGTGTGACCCAGCAACATTGGCAAGAGATTTAAAACATTTTTCAAGTAGCGGTTATGAAATTCAAGAAATAACACCATGTGATATGTTCAGCAGGACAGCACATGTTGAGACGGTATGTCTACTGTCACGAAACAAGTAAAAAAATACAGAAATAGGCTTAAAATAAGGGATTCCGAGAATTTGCTGATCACGGCAGGTGATTGGAATCCCGTTTCTTTTTGATTTGACAATAGTGCTATCGTCTGGAAATAAGGATAGTTGAGACCAGAAACTGCTTTTTTTCCTGTTGAGACTATAGGGCTATTGTCAAAAATTATAGCACGGAAATCAAAATTTGAATTTTAGGGAAGGCTAATGCCTAATGGAAAGGATGAATAAAATGGCAGATGATACATTAAGAAGTGATTTGATAACACATAGCATTTATTCGGCGTGGCAGTTTATTGAATACACTGAAAAGAATATTGCTACGGTACAATACTGTGCGGATACAATTAAAAATAGATGATTGAGAGATAACTTTAAGTTTGAATGGAGTGAAAAAAATGAAACGAATATTGTTGGTGGAGGATGACCTGAGTTTGATAAATGGCCTATCCTTCGCCATAAAAAAACAAGAATACGAACTTGATATCGCCCATACCAGAAGCGAAACAGATGGCTTATGGGAAGATGGTAAATACAGCTTGGTGATTTTAGATGTGACCTTGCCGGATGGGTCAGGCTTTGATATTTGTAAGATGATTCGGCAGACATCAAAGGTCCCAATCATGTTCCTGACGGTCATGGATGAAGAAACAGATATCATTATGGGGCTTGATATGGGTGGGGATGATTACATTACAAAGCCTTTCAAATTGGCTGTGTTTCTATCCAGGATAAATGCACTGCTTCGTAGAAGCGAAAATTTTGATACTCCTGCAACAGAATTAAATTCAAATGACATATGTATTCGACTTCTGAAGGGTGAAGTATATAAATCCGGGAAGCTGGTTGAACTAACAGCCAGTGAATACCGGCTGTTATGTTATTTTATGGAGAATCCGAATCAGGTGCTTTCTTCTGAACAGATTTTAGGAAAACTGTGGGATTGTAGCGAGAACTATGTTGACAACAATTCACTTACTGTCTATATCCGAAGACTCCGCAAAAAAATAGAGGACGATCCAGGAAATCCCCAGTGTATTATCACTGTTCGTGGCATGGGGTATAAGTGGGTTACGAAGGATTGAGGTGTGTGATGAGGATATTGGCAAATCGAAAAATCAAACGGTTTTTAGTGGAAATCCTGTCATGCTTCCTAATCGCCACTCTGGTTGCAGTATTGTTGAGTGTATCCCATGTCAACCAGGCTGCTCTTTATATAATCGCATTATATTCCTGTGCAGGTATGCTCATACTATTGTTTTGTTACCGTTATTTTAAAGAACAGCATGAAATTATGGAGGATGCCATACAGCAGATCAGCGATTATGTATCCGGGAATCATGAAGCTTCCATAGAGTGTGATGATGAGGGCGAGTTATATCGACTGTTTCATGAGGTGAACTCATTGGTTGCTATTCTAAATGCACATACAGAAAAAGAAAAATCGTCAAAAAAGTTCTTGCAAAATACCATATCAGATATTTCACATCAGTTGAAGACTCCGCTTGCAGCTCTGAATATCTATAATGGAATCATCAAAGAAGAAGCAGTAGAGTATCCGACCATTCAAGAATTCAATTCCTTATCGGAGCAGGAACTGGATCGAATAGAATCACTGGTTCAGAATCTTTTGAAGATTACAAAGTTAGATGCCGGTTCAATCGTGTTAGAGAAATCTCTGGAAGATATATCGGAACTGGCTCAAAACGTAAAGAAGCATTTTATGTTTCGGGCAGAGCAGGAAGGCAAGGAAATCCGGCTTTTGGGTAAAGAAGGTGTATTCTTCCTGTGTGACCGAACCTGGATCATAGAAGCGATTAGTAATCTTGTGAAAAACGCACTCGATCATACTGATAATGGAGATTACATCCAGATTGAATGGCGCACCTTTGCGGCGGTTGTTCAGATTATTGTAAAGGACAACGGAAGCGGTATACACCCGGAAGATGTACATCATATATTTAAACGTTTTTATCGGAGTAAATATTCAAAAGACAAGCAAGGTATCGGATTAGGCTTATCGCTGGTAAAATCTATTGTTGAATCCCACCACGGAACAATTGAAGTTGACAGCACAGTAGGCAGGGGCACCACGTTTACGATCAATTTTCTGATTCCTACAAAATTGTAGGATTATTGTAAGGAGAGAGTAGTATTCCCCTGCTATATTTAGACTACCAAAACAGAAAGAGGTGTTTAAACAATGAATTTATTAGAAGTCAATAACATTTGTAAGACGTATGGAAGCGGCGATAACGCAGTCCACGCATTGAAGGATGTAAGCTTCTCAGTTCAAAAGGGAGAATATGTTGCCATTGTCGGAGAGTCTGGATCTGGTAAAAGTACACTGCTTAACATGATTGGCGCACTGGATACACCTACATCCGGTAAGGTTTTGATTGGTGGTAAGGATATCTTTTCTATGAGTGATCGAAAACTTACTGTTTTCCGTCGAAGGAATATCGGATTTATATTTCAGGCATTTAACCTTATTCCAGAGCTGACGGTGGAGCAGAATATCATCTTCCCGATGCTGCTTGATTATCAGAAGCCAGATACGAAGTATTTGGAAGAACTATTAACCGTACTGAATTTGAAAGAAAGACGCAATCATCTGCCTAGCCAGCTGTCTGGTGGCCAGCAGCAGCGAGTGGCAATTGGACGTGCACTTATTACCCGTCCTTCATTGATTCTTGCAGATGAGCCGACCGGAAATCTTGATTCACAGAATACAAGTGAGGTTATTGCTCTACTGAAGGAAGCTTCAAGAAAATATGAGCAGACCATCGTGATGATCACACATAGTCGCAGCATTGCACAGACGGCAAACAGAGTGTTGAATGTATCGGATGGCGTGCTGACCGATTTGGGGAGGTGCTCTGAATGAAAAGCTATTTAAGCCTTATACCAATTTCGGCAAAAGTACGTAAGCGACAAAATCGAATGACAATTTTGTGTATTGTCATAGCAGTGTTTCTTGTGACAGCTATTTTCAGTGTTGCAGATATGTTTATGAAAGCAGAAACCATAGCAATGCAAGAAAAACACGGAAGCTGGCATCTTAGTTCCAGTGGAATTACGGATGATATGAAAAACGAGCTCGATTCCTTGCCCGGCTTATTAACAATCGGGTGGTCTGAATCTTTCAATACCGATGCAGCTCTTCCATATTATATTGGAGAAAAGAAAGCTGCGTTGCATGGTGTTGATGAATCCTATGGAGTGGAGCAGACAAATATGGTTGAGGAAGGTGCTTTTCCAAAGAGTAATGAAGAAGTATTACTCAGCAGTAATGCGAAACTAGCACTGGATGTTAAAATTGGGGACCATGTGACTTTGCATACACCAGCAGGCGATAAAGATTTTACGATATCCGGCTTTGGCTCTGATGATAGAGAGTATTACCAGGGGCAGACTTTTTTGGTTTCTGTGTATATGGATAGAGATGCTTTTCATGTTGTGATGGACGAAAACAATAATCCAGAAAATTCCTCTTGTTATCTTCAATTTGACAACGCAGATAAAGCAGCAGATGCTAAAACAATTCTAGCAGAGAAGTATGGTATCGCAATAGAAAGAATTCAGGAAAACACAGCTGTTATGGGACTTTCGGGTCAGAGCAGTAATTCATCTATAAACGGACTATATGCAATCGCAATCCTTTTATTTGTATTGGTCCTGCTGGCTGGAGTATTGATGATTTCTGGAAGCATGAACAGCAATATCGCTCAAAGGACGCAGTTCTTTGGAATGATGCGCTGTGTTGGCGCAAGCCGGAATCAGATTGTACGTTTTGTAAGACTGGAGGCTCTCAACTGGTGTAAGACAGCTGTTCCAATTGGATTGGTATTCGGGACAGTAGCGGCTTGTGGTATAAGTGCTTTTCTGCATTTTGGAATTGGCGGAGAATTTGCGACAATGCCTTACATTGCGATTAGTCCGATTGGTATAGCCTTTGGTGTAGCGGTTGGTGTTATAACGGTACTTCTTGCAGCACAGGCTCCAGCTAAAAGAGCAGCGAAAGTTTCTCCGGTATTAGCTGTTTCTGGAAATTCAGAAAGCAATTCTCAAGCAAAGCATGCCATCAAGCATAGGATCAACAGAGTTGAATATGAACTGGGAATGCATTATGCAACAGGCTCAAGAAAAAACTGGTTTCTTATGACGGCATCTTTTGCGCTCAGTATCATTCTTGTGCTTTGCTTCTCGGTAGGCCTGGACTTCGCACAGAACCTGTTACCTAATATGAGAACTTATCAGCCAGACATTGACTTTACGGGATATGAGAATTCGCTTTTACTTGATCAGGAAACTTTAGAACAGGTTCGTGGAGTTGAAGGTGTAGAGAATGCTTTTGCGTGTTCCTATATTTCAAGAGTTCCGGTTGATTCATCGAACCAAGAAATTGATCATGTTAATCTGCTGTCATATGATACATATTTATTGAAATACGCTGAGGATCGCATTGTTCAAGGAAAGATTTCTGATATCTATGGCGATAGCGATAAAGTAATGACAATTTCAAACAAAGACAATCCGCTACAGGTGGGAGATACAATTAGCTTAGGCGGAAATGATGTGACAATCAGCTGCGCAGTATCGGATGGTTTGTTCCCTAGAGAATTGCTGGTAATTTGTTCACAAGAAACCTTTGAGCGTCTGACAGGAGAAAACAACTATTCCATGGTTGGAGTACAGCTTGGCAGATCTGCTGATGATGAAACCATTCATCAGTTAAGCAAATTAGCGGACAGTGATGTAATCTTTTCAGATCTCAGGGAATCAAATAAATCAAACAAAACTACCTACATGGCTGTACAAGCTATGGTATATGGATTTTTAGCAATCATCGGTATGATTACACTTTTCTATACCGTTAACAGTATTTCAATCAGCGTTGGTTCCAGAATCAAGCAGTACGGAGCAATGCGTGCTGTAGGCATGAGTGGAGATCAGCTGACAAGAATGATTGCTTCAGAAGGATTTACCTATGCTATCTCGGGAATGCTTGTCGGTTTGGGTATAGGAATCCCGCTTAGCCGATTACTATATGTTCGTTTAATTACGAGGTATTTTGGCTCTGCATGGCAGGTACCTTGGATTGCTATATTGATTATTGTTGTTTGTGTTCTGAGTTCTGCTGTGGTTGCGATTTATGCCCCTGCAAAGCGTATTCGTAATATGTCCATAACAGCTACCATTAACGAGCTGTAAGATAGCAAGAAGCAAGCGATAAAATACAAATGCGCAGTATCAAAAGAGCCTCTGTGGAATATACTAAACTATAAGCATTGTTCTCAGCCCTCTTGACAAGAAAAGCATTTGACTGTATACTATAGCCAAGATAGATAACTATCTCAAATGTTTGTTGCTACTCGATATGCAACTGAAACAAGGTCGAGTTCAAATGTTAGTCGCTACTCGATATGCGACTCATCAAGAGATCGAGTTCAAATGTTATGAGACTCCATTCGAGAGAATGGAGTTTCTTTTTTAGGAGATACAGAATGGATATTGGGCATTTTTATTATTTGAACGATCAGTATTTTATCGATTTTCCTGATCCTCAACTGATGCAAAATAAAGAAACGGTAAATGGACAAGTACATGATCGTCCATGTTTTTATACCTTCCAGGACAATAAGACAGGCTTGTATTGGATGATTCCATTTTCCTCTAGGGTAAACAAGTTCTCTGCCATATATAATAAAAAGATGCAGAAATATGGAAAGTGCGACACAATTGTTTTTGGCAATGTTTTGGGTCATAAGAAAGCATTTTTGATTCAGAATATGTGTCCAGTCACAGCGAAATACATAAAGAACGAGTATATTGATGGCGTTGCGAACATTCCGGTAAGAATCAGCGGGACCTTAGAAAAGGAATTGACTGAGAAGGCTAAAAGAGTATTGGCATTACAGAGAAAAGGGATACCGCTTATCTTCCCAGATGTACTTAAAATAGAAAGCGAATTGTTAAAGCAGCAGACAACTTAATACATAATGGTATTAAAAAGGGGCAAGGTTTGTATGAACCGTTGCTCCTTTTTTTGCTGTTATGGATTTATTTCTGCATTGGCAGAGTGATTTTGACTGAGAAACCACCGCAAGAGCTATGCTCGATGTTGGTTGTTCCACCATGTGCCTGTACGATCTGCTTTACGATAAGAAGTCCCAGACCGTGGCACTGTTTAGTTGTGTTTTCATCGCAGACCATATAATGCGAAGTGTTATTGAGCTTTTCTATTTGTTCGTCAGTAGCTCCAACGCCGTCATCGGAAACATCCACTGTGCAATTACCACCATCAGTCGTTACACCGACATAAATCCAGCAGCCTTGTTCATTATGGTTGATGCTGTTTTGAATAAGATTACTAATCGCTCGCTTTAGCAAGTCTTTATGCTGACAATAATGGTGGAATGATGATACTCCGCTTAAATATCAAGTAAGTTTGATAAATAAAGTGGGCAGATATAAAGATGCTGGACTTTGTCTTGAAATATCGCTTGACTTTCTCGTAGCGTAAAGATTTATAGTATTGACATCAGGTATGGTATTCCCTTCTTTCGTTATTATTTAATCATCAATCGTCTCCATGATATCTTCGAGATGAACATGGAGGGTTTCACA
>JAKSRB010000100.1 GCA_024403825.1 Ruminococcus sp.
AGTAAAAGGTTATCGCCGATTACATCTGTAAATACCAGTTCTCTTGTTGCGCTCTGACCTTCAGATGTAACTGTAGTAACGGGGTTACCTACTTCCTGAGAAGCCTCTTTAATATCATTTGCAAGGTTATTGAATGCCCTTGTAAGTGCGCTTGATGTATTTGCAAAGTAAATGAAGTTTTCGCCCTCTACATATACATAGTTATCTGCATACTTTGCATTGTTGCCTGTTGCAGCACTTGCAATATATGATTTAATGCCCTTAGTACTACCGCTGTTATTTGCGTGGGAGTTTGACCCATCAAGAACTGTTGATGGGTCAAGAAATGCATGACCCTGAGCTGCGTCATCAGTATTATCAACACCAAGACCGATGTTGTACCAATGTACTTCATAAGCACTGTCGCCCTTATGTCTCTGGTTATAGTTGCTGTATGCTGCCTCAAGCTGATCCTTCTGATATGCAGCTGTAAGGATTGTGTATGCTGTTATCTCATTTGAACCATTATTCTGGTGTGAAAGAAGACCGGTTTTCTGTGGTGTATTTGAAAAAGCATTTGCTGCAGTTTTTGATGCAGTGCCGGGAATACCGTCTGTGAAAAGAAGAACGAAGGGAACTCTTTCGTAATCATAGCTCTTTGCATTAAGCTGTGAAATAAGACCCTGAATACCTGTCTGAATACCAAACTGTGTAGGAGTACCGCTACCTGATGAGCAGGAGGTCTGCTTAAGAGTAGCACCTGCAGAGTTTTTAAGGTTTGCATTTGTAGTAACAACGTCGTTGCTGTTGCTTACAGAGTAGTTAAGGTATTTACCACTGCCTGTATTTGTACCTGTGTTTTTCCATACCTGAGCATCTGTCCAGCTTTCGTTTTTATAATGCTCAAGGGGAATAAGATTAACTGAAACGGGAGAGCTGTTCTGGAAGGTATAGATTGTAACTCTGTTGTTGGGGTTTGCTACCATAATGGTTTCAATAGCTTCGTTAAGAGCCTTAACCATTGCCTTTGTTCTTGTAGCATTTTTATCTGTAGAGCCATCATACTCCTCAAGCTCAAGCTTGTTGTTTCTCATTGAGCCTGACATATCAAGAATCATTACAACGTCAACACCAATTGTGGACATTGAGATATCTACGTTTGTTGCAACGTATTCCTGTGCAAGGGCGCTGAGCTTAACCTCAAAGTTTTCACCATTAAGGTAAACAGATTTATCGGTCCATACACGACCGTTTGAGCTGCCGTCAGCTTTACCGAAGCCTTCGGGAACTTCATCTGTTCTGTCATCAGTCTTAATATCATAAAGAGTATTACCCTTTACGAGCTTATCCTGTGCACTTGCTGAGAATGCAAATGGCATTGTGCTGAGTATGATTGCTATACTTACTAAAACCGCAAAAAACTTCTTTTTCATAATTTTCTCCTATCAGCATTATAAATTCAACTCTGTTACTATATCATTCCATTATGGAAAGAAATTGGAATAATTTTTTATTTTTATCAGAAATTCAGGCTCTCAAGAGTGTCACGCAGCTTTTCTGTTGTAACAGGTCTTGAAATGTAGGAATCTGCACCATCACGTATTGACCATTTTTCAAACTGTGCTTCATCGCCTGTGCATATTACCAAAGGCTTTTTTTGCCAGTCAACATATTTCCATACTGTAGAGCCTTCAGGAGTATCAAATTCTTCATCTGTGCCCCACCAGTTGCCAAAATATATTTCTACCTCTGACGAATGGGAGTTACACCATTCCTCTGCTTCATCGCCCTTTGTAAAGCCTTTTACT
Source organism: Ruminococcus sp. (assembly GCA_024403825.1). Lineage (GTDB taxonomy): Bacteria > Bacillota > Clostridia > Oscillospirales > Acutalibacteraceae > Ruminococcoides. The sequence continues at coordinate 1,788 of JAKSRB010000100.1, forward strand.
AAGGCATTAGGTAATAAAGTGTGTACTGTATTTTTTAATGCTTGTAGGTTATCTTCCGTATTTTCTACTATTACGATGCGCATAATTGCATCTCCTTTGATTTGATGTGTCTATTCTACCATTCCATTATGGAAAGAAATTGGAATGAAAGCAAAAATAAAAACCAGATTAAAAAATCCGGCATTTAATATATAGAAATATAAAAAGGGACCGAAAAAATCAGTCCCTTTTGGTTAATAAAAATTTTTAATATCAAAAAAGCTCAGCAAATGTGTACTCAGCAAAGCTGTACTGGCTCATATATTCTGTGGGCTTAGTGGTAATTAAGCCGTCTTTGTAGTCAAAATAATCGCAGTCCACATTTTCCCTTATTATGGAAAGACCGCCTCTTGTAACTGCAATGCAATCAGAAAGGTCCATATCCTCAAAGGTCTTTATAAGGTCCCTTCTTATCTTGTTATAATATTCAATATTATATACGTCCTCAAATAATTCAGATATGATTTCCGCTGTCCTGCACTCAGCACCATTTCTGTCAACTAAATAGGCAAGCAGCTCTTTCGTTCTTGATAATTTGAATTTTATGGGCTTACCATCACAGAAAGCTTCAAAGTTACCGAAGCAACGGATAGAAAGCCTCTTTTTCTCCTCAATGGGGAAGCGGAGATTTTTCATAACCTCGGCAACATCCTCTGCACCTATGGGCTTAAGCAGGTAGCCGCTACTGTAAAGCTTGAGTGCATCAAGGGCGTATTCCTCATAGCCTGTTGAGAAAATAATATTTATATTGGGATATATATCTTTAAGCTTTTTTGCTACCTCCAAGCCGTCCATCATCTGCATATTTATATCAAGAAAGGCAACCTGCAGGGTAGTGGTTTCCGCAAAATCAAGAGCCTCACGGGGCTTTGAAAATGAGAAAAGGTTTGCTTCAGGCACAGCCTCGCTTACGGCTTTACCCAGCATTTTAAGTGCAAGAGGTTCATCATCAAGAAGCAGTATATTCATTGGTATCCTCCAAAGTAATAGTTACAGTTGTACCTACATCAGGCATGCTTTCAATAATCAGGTCGCCATTACACATATAGTTAAGTCTGTTTTTGGTGTTTTCAATGCCTAAATGTGAGCGGTCATCGTCATGGGGCTTATTAACATCAAAGCCTACGCCGTCATCCTTAACCACAATATAAATTTTATCGTTTTCTTTATATGTTTTAACGGTAACTGTACCGCCATTTTCACGGCTTCTGATGCCGTATTTCACTGCATTTTCAACTATGGGCTGAAGTGAAAGGGGAGGCAATTCAAAATCCGTATACTGTATATCATACTCAACATTAAGCAAATCTGCAAAGCGGAGTGACTCAATGGCAAGGTAGGTTTTAGTATGCTCCATTTCCTTTTCAAAAGGTACACACTCACTACTGTTAAGGCTATTCATATTATGGCGAAGATATAAAGAAAAATCTTTAATCGTCTTTTGTGCAAGCTTCGGGTCATCACCACAAAGCACATAAATTGCTGACAGAGTGTTATAAAGGAAATGGGGCTGAATCTGAGAAATCATTATCTGAGTCTGCTTTTCCCTGAGTTCATATTTCTTCTCGGCAAGCTCAACCTTATCCTCTACATAAACTGTAAGTGATACGGTGTAAATACTTAAAAGAATACCAATAAGAATTACACTATCTATATTTATATTGATGTTTACAAGTATTATATCAATTACAAGAAAAAGCGTTGCGTATATACTATAGCTGAGCAATGCAATTTTTGTTTTACGGCTCTGTTTTGAAATAACTATAAGTACAACTGAGACAATAAACCACAGCATTGAGAAAGAGTCGATTATATATGTGGTTGCAGGGTAGGTAACATTTCCGCTCTTGTCTATATCAAAAACAAGCTTTGTGAATGATGAGGTTACCGCAATAAGCAATGCAATGGTGTAAGTTACCCACACTAACTTTCTGATTATTTTTTTACCCTTTTTGCTTATTGAGTAATATTGAATGAAGAATAAGCCATAAGAAAGGCTGATGATAATTGCAGAGCAATATAATACTAACATTACAATGTGGATTATTACTATATTACCTGCGCTTTTAGGCATACAGTACTTCAGCATATTGGTAAATGAATAAATATAGAGAGCTGAAAGAACGCTCATATAATAATTATTCGGTTTTTCGTCATCAGGTACGGATGTTAAATAATGGCTTGTAAGCAGACGGGTCATACAGCTTACAATAAAGGTAATTACATAGTTTACCAGCGCCTCTTTGTTGTTTGGAACATCAAAGTGAATAAACAAAAATGCGTGTATACAAAGCATTATGTCCATTACTGAAAAGGTGATGAACTTTATCGTTTTATTTGTAAAGTTTGTTTTTGCTTTCATTAAGTTACCAGCCTTGAAATTGTTTTTGACAGTATTAGCATAGCATATAAATAAATGTATGTAAACTGACAAAAAAGAAAAAGTGGTATGCTTTATAAACATACCACCGTAAATTAAAATTTATTTCAGATTATGCCTTTTTCTTTTCGAAGAAGCTTGTAAAGTTAAGCATAAAGAGAAGTACATAAGCGGCAATCATGGGTATATTCTCAATAA
>JAKSRB010000101.1 GCA_024403825.1 Ruminococcus sp.
AATTGATTTTTTGATTGATTTTGTCATTTTATTGACCTCCTAAAAATATTAAAAGCACAACATTATTTGTCGTGCTTTTTGATGAATTTAATATAATAGACTATGCATAAACTAATTGCAAGTAGTATTAGGACACCACCAAGAATATACATATACATTCTATAACCGCCTGTCTGATACAATACAACATTTGTATCCTTTACAGTAATAGTCTTATTAAGCTTAGTATCGTTGATAGTGAAATCTATTTTTTTGCTGTAGGCATTTTTACCAACTGGAGCTTTTGTTTCAATCAGATAATAACTGCCCTGTTCAAGCTTATCAATAAGTAATACACCATTTTCATCTGTCTGCATTGTTGATGTACTGCCGTTCATTATATACTCGCCTGAGCCTGTTTCTGTAACAGCAACAGCTTTATCATCTGATGTATATAACTGCCATTCAGAGCCTGCAAGAGAATTACCATTGCTGTCCTGTTTGTAAAGTGTTATTGAACCAACGCTAAACTTATCAATCATTTTGATATATGCATAACCGTCTGAAACTGTAAATTTAATATCGTCAGCAAGAGCATAGCCATTAGGAGCTGATACTTCATGCAGATAATATGTTTCATTTTCGTTCAGAACACCCTCAAGCACTTTTGTCTTTCCGTCAGTTGTAAATTCTGTTACTACTGCTTTATTATTGTCGAGTATCTGAAGAACTGCAGCCTTTACGGAATTGCCGTTTTCATCAACCTTATCAACTTCAACCTTTGTATATTCGTCCTTGACAAATACTTTTGTAACACCGCTTGCTTTTACTGTAAAAATAACTGGTTCTGCTGTCTTATATCCGTTAGGAGCTTTAGTTTCTGTAAGAGTATATTCAAGTCCTGCAACTAATCCTGAGATAATATGAGCCTCATTTGTTGAAGTCCAGCTATCAACCAATTTACCTTGATAATCAGTAAGCTCAAATTCAGCACCTGCAACCTCATATGAGCCTGTTACATCATACTTAGTAATCTCAGTTTTAGTATAATCATCTTTCATATATACTTTTGTTATGCCACTTTCTTTTACAGTAAATAAAACATCCTCAGCAGTAGCAAATGTTTCAGGAGGTAATTCCTCGTGTAAGGTATATGTTTTATTTTGTACCAGTTCTGTGATTTTTTCAGGCTTATCACTGGAAATCCATTCTTTAACAATGCGTCCTGTACTATCAATAATCTGTAACTTAGCACCGGCTATTTCTTTTGTGCCTGTAATATCGGTCTTATATACTTCTATTGTAGTATCTAAATCTGTCATTGTTACAGTCTGAATATCAGATGTATCAGTTACTGTAAATGTAATATCTTCAGCAAGCATTTTTCCTGCAGGAGCTTTGTTTTCATGCAATGTATAGCTTGCACCTACAGCTAATATTCCCTCGATTGTATGAACCTTATCGGCTACTGTAGTCCACTCGTCAACAAGCTTGTTACTGCTATCAAATAATTGCAATTCTGCACCACCGATATATTTACCAAGTTTATCAACTTTTGCAAATGATACCTTTGTTGTATCATCTTTCATTGTAACCTTAGTTACGCTGCCATCTTCCTTTAAAGTGAATTTTATTGCATTTGCAGTAGCATAACCTACAGGAGATATAACTTCTGTTAGGGTATATTGCTCACCTATAACAAGATTTTCAATGATGTGGGAATTGTATGAGGAATACCAGCTATCTACAATAGTTCCATTTGAAGTTGAAACAGTAAGATATGCTCCCTCAACTTCCTTTTCACCTGTAATATCTGTTTTAGTGATTTCTACTTTTGTAGGTTCATCAATCATCTGAACAAGTAAGTTGTTTTCATAGAAATAGAACTCTACATCGTCAGCTTTGACAAAGCCTGCTGGAGCTGTTTTTTCGTGCAAAATATACTTATTACTATAAGATACCTTACCTGTTACAAGGTGAGAATTAATTCCGTCTGTTACCCATTCTTCAATAACAGAACCTGATGCACTTAGCAACTGCATTGTTGCACCAGAAATACGATTGCCGTTTGAATCGACCTTGTCAAGGCTTACAGAGGTTTTTTCTTCAGATATTTTAACCGTTGCCGAAGTATCAACAGTTTTATTACTGCCGTCAATCGTTACAGGATAAATGCTTAAATCAAGATAATATCCTGTTGGAGCGAATATTTCCTGCACAAAATATGAACCAAATTCAAATAAATAATCATCACTTGTAAGGTTGTCCTCATCAGCGTTGTTGCTGTAGAAAACAGCCTCACCGTTTTCATCTGTTACTGCAACACCGACTAAGCCTTTACTAATAATTCTATTAGTACCACAGATATTTGAGGTGTATAATCCATACATTGCACCCTTAACAGGCTTATTATTCTCCTTATCTGTCTTGATAAGCTTTACATATCCTGCACCTACTTCATCAACTACAGTTGGTGGGTTATATGTATTTACAGAATTTGAACCTGTTTTTTTGTTCGGCTCTGTAATTTGACGAACATATACTCTTTCATCAAGCATATATCCCTCTGGAGCTTTGGTTTCCTGGATTGTAATTGTTCCGAGAGGAAGTACTGGTACTGGATTTTCTGCTGACGAATAATAAAACTCATCACCTGATACAAGGTAATTTGAAGATAAATCAGCATAACCGTCCTTGTCAGTTTTAAACACCCAAGTTTTTTCAGGTACAGCAGAAGCAACATTTGTTTCGTCATAATAGTCTTTATAATACTTGATTGTAAACTCTGCACCTTCAAGATATGTTCCGTTTTCGCCTTGTTTGCGAACCATTATCATAACAGGGTCATTCATTGGCTGGTCAACACATCTAAAGCTGTAGATAGGTGTACCGTCTGATGTTGTTCTGCCTGAGTTTTTAAACTGATATACTGTGTCATCAAGAGCATATCCCTTTGGAGCTTCAACCTCTTTAGCATAGTAATTCTGAAGTGGTACATTAACGCCATCTGTACCAGCACCAAACTTACCATAACCATTTTTATCCGTTGAAATATATCCAAAGTACTCTTTACAGTTTTTATCAAGATAGATGTTGTACTTAGCACCCTCAAGGCTGTAACAGCTGTTATTTGCTGTTAAGCTTGTATTAGCAGAATCTTTCTGCAGCTGCAATCTGATATTCTGTCTGATAACAATTACTTTCTGTCTGCTACTTCCTACATTCAGCATATATAAGCTAAATGATACATCAGGTACAGGTGCTTTCTGGATTGCTGAGTATAAATCCTTAATAGCATCCTCATAGCCTGATGTTGGAACTTTGCCTGCTGTCTTACTCCAGTAGCTGTCACCATAGTAGATGTATGATAAAAGCAAATGGGTGAGAATATAGTGTAACTTCCAACCGCTATTGGTTATTACCTCATAGCCACCATAGCTGTATTTAAGGTTGCCCATAAAAGCAGCTGGTGAATTACCTGCAAATTCCTGGTAATGTTTTGATGTGTCAGTTTTAAATGCACTTATCTCTGTATCAAATCCGTCACCACCATAGCAATAGTAGAGTGCCTTCAGGTACATATTATAATTGCGGTCATTAGTGTTTATCTCTTGTAGCTTATTATTACTTGTGCTGTAAACACCATCGTCAGGTGCTGGCAAATCAGGTTGAACACAATATACCTGTTTGCCATCAGCTATCATTGGAACACAGGTCCAGCCCCAGCCGTCGGCATAGTAAATATCATCCTTTTGCTCAAGGGTAATAGTTGTCTGACCTGCGGCATTAACTGCCAAACTCGAAAGCATTGACATTAAGCAAGTAAGAATAAGTGTTATAGATGTAATTTTTTTAATTTTTGACTTCATAGATTTTCCTCCTGTTTTTTTAAGTCTGAATTAAAAATATATATGCAAAATCAAAGAGTGTCATTGGGGGCATCCCTTGATAGATACATTTTAATTCTCATAAAACCACCTTCTTTTTTGCAATAGAAAAAGCAGAATGCCGTTTTTAGCATTCTGCTTTGATTTACTTATTATTTACTTTTGGTGGAGAAAAATCTAATTAAGTGTTTTGAAATTTTAATTAATAATATCCAGCCTCTTTGATAAGAATTTGCTCGTCGTAGCCTTCTTTAATTACTTTGTCTTCGTAATGACCAACCTCTGGAACTGTTATGGTTTTTGTGCCTACCTGAACATCTACCCATTTATTGTAGTACCAACAGTCTTCCCCATTTTTTAAATGCATTTTTCCATGTGAAGATACATCTTCGGTAATATCAGCTCCACACATACCACATAAGGTTCTGTCGTGTGTTTCATAAACAGGCTCTTCATAAGTATATTCAGCTTTATCAACTACCCATACTCTCTCGGTCACTG
>JAKSRB010000102.1 GCA_024403825.1 Ruminococcus sp.
TTATTAATAACGATTTATCAATGTAAATTTCTGAATTTACATCTCTTGAAAATAATTCATTTCCCTGATTAAGATAAACTCCCATATTGCTCAGCCTCCATCGTTATTGCTTTATTAAATGATAACATAAAATTATGTTGTTTTCAAGAAAAACAAGCGGATAAACACATAAAACAAGGGCGATACAGATACCAAAAATCCATACCGCTCTTGCTAATATTATATTTTATAATACTCACTCAAATACAAAAAGATACAAATCCTCAAGAGTAGGTTTAACACTATGAAAAACATAATCCCTTGGTGGACAATCTGTAACAATGCGTACTATTATTTTATCATCATCATAAAAAAGATTTGACACCTTGTAATTATTTTGAAAATACTGGAGCTTATCCTTTTGTATTTCTACTTCATACACCTTGTCTTTGATTTCATTCATTAAGCTTTGGTGATTATTTTTCGACACAAGCTTACCGTTTTTAAGTAAAATTATTTCCTTAGCAATAAACTCAATATCTGACACAACATGGGTTGAGATAAGGACAATTTTATTTTCTGCAATTTCGCTGATAAAATTTCTGATTCGTATTCTTTCCTTAGGGTCAAGTCCTGCTGTTGGCTCATCTAAGATTAGAATTTCAGGGTCATTAATCAAGGCTTGTGCAATCAAAGCCCTTTGCTTCATACCGCCCGAAAATGAGCCGAGCTTTTTATGTGCCGCCTGTGCAAGATTTACAGTATCAAGAAGTGAGGTAATTTTATCCTTTGCATCTTTTTTCTTTAAACCTTTGAGTGCCGCCATATACCACAAAAAACGATTAAGTGTAAAATCATCATAAAGCCCTTGCTGTTGTGGCATATATCCAAGTACACAGCGATAATCCTTGCCAAGCTTTTTGATATTTTCACCATCATATAAAACCTTGCCACTGTCTGCATTGAGGTTATCGGTAATAATATTCATAAGGGTGCTTTTGCCAGCTCCGTTAGGGCCGAGCAAACCATAGACACCGGGAGTGAGGTCAACGCTGAAATCATCAAGTGCCTTTACATTACCTTTTTTGTAGGATTTACTTATATTCACAATTTTAAGCTCAGGCATTTTTTCTCCCCCACTTTATATTATTATATTTTATATATGTTACTGAAACTGATAGTGCAATAAACAACAGACAAATAACTATAACGCTGATTATAAGCTTATCCTGAGAATTATTAATAAAAGCCGATACAGCTCTTACCTCACTGTTGCTCAGGAAGAATATGCAAGGAATCAGAAAAATTCCGCTTGATATTATCAGTGTAACGAATTGATTTTTTAGAATATATGATAGCATATAAACCAAGGCTGTAGCCATTATTGCGGTGAACAGATGCAGAAATCCAAGTATAAATATGTATTCAGAAACTGTAATCGGACTTTCAAGCATTGAAAAATCTCTTGAATATGCGAGTGGTATTTCAAAGGATTCAGCACCGAAGGTTTTTATAAAATTAATCATATACGGAAGATAAATCAAAACAAAAGAAAGGATAGATGTAATTAAAACAGTAGTCAGCTTGGTAAAAAGCAATTTACTTTTTCCGTATTTATTAGTTCTGAGCATATTAATCATTGATTTTTTATGTTCACAAGCAAATATATTTGAAGTGCAAAATATTACCACTGCCAGCAATAATGTAAAATACTTCCATTCTCGGAATGTATCTAAAACAAGCCTTTTATTGACAATTTCATTAATCAATGCAGGAGGCTTTCCGATAATTTCAGCTTTGTTCTCTGCAAAAGCAACCTGAAAACAAATATCCTCAAAGGCACTTCCTTTGCTTTCGAGAATATTCTGAATAGAGGTAAGCTGTCTTTCTCTCTCATCATATGAAAGAGAGGTGTCGTTATAAATAGCCTCCTGTTTTTGAGTAAGCTCTTCAAAATATTGCTTTTCTGATTCGATAAATTCATATTTTTCGTCATTAAGCTCTCCCTCTAAAGTCTGCATATAGGTATTATACGCACTCTCCTGAGGGTCGGTAAATAAAATAGTCAATTTATCATTGAGAGTAAAGAACGCCATAACGATAAGCAATGCAACCGCCACAATAGCCAATGAGGTTTTATAATGCTTATATGCTTCACCATTATATATACATACACTGCCCTTTATTTTTCTGAAATTATTTAGTCTGGCAAAAATCTTTTCAAATAAAATATTACTGCTGTTTGTAAAGCTTAGCTTTGAAAAAGCAATACAGCTGCCCACGATACCAATTACCAGAAAGGCAACTACAAGTACCATAAATACGGTAGTTATATTAACAGGCTCGGAAAACAGGTTTACATTCTGATAAACGCCAAAAATATTATTGCCTGATAACAGATAAAAAATATTAATGTATTTAAACGCACCGAAAATAGAATTACCTTTAATAAATACAGAACACGAAAATTCAAAAATAAAGGCTAATGCAAGAATAATATAAGATTTTGCAGGGGAACTTACAACAACAAACAAAAGTGATATAATTGCCGCAACAGAGCAAAGGAATAATACCTTACCAAGCACCCAAATCACAAAATAATTTAAAACAGAAATATCAATCGTACAATTCATAAACACATTGCTTGATTGTACAGGACGGCTCAAATCACCAAATCCAAACAAAAAGCCACACATAAAGATATTACTTACATAAAACAATATGCCAAGCCCAGCCGTATTTGATATAACAACTAATAGCTTATTAATAATAGTTTTTGTTCTGCCGTTTTTAGTTGACCTGACAAGAGAATAAAGCCCTTTTTCTCTTTCAAGGGAGAACATTACAATACACATAAGCAAAACAATCAAAAGCATACAATAATCAGTAAGTGCGAATTGGGTAGCCGTTTCAATAGCATAATTATTGCCGATTATTGGAACAACATTGGAAACCTTTGCAAAGTCTAACGGAGTTTTAGCAATATTCTTATAAGAAAAGCTGTCAGGCTTTGCAAAAACAGAAAAACTGCTTTGCTGGTCGGCTCTTGTCTGCATTTCAGAGATAAAAACATCATAGCTTTCTGTGTATGACATCTGCCCTCTGATATTATCAATCATAATTGGTAACGCAGTTAATTCATCTTCGCTTAAATTCAAATCAACAGCATTATTATATTCCTCAGGATACATTTCCTTGTATCTGCCTGCATCATTATTTCTGCATAAAATCAAAGCTATCTGAGCTTCAATTCTTTTACTTTCGATAAATGAAGTCTTATCATCTGCATTATTTAAATCATCTAAAAGCTGTTCATAAATTTCTGGATTATCCGAAATTGCCTTACTCTCAAAATCAGATGCCTGCATCATATTAATGAAAAACAAATTTGCACAAAATGAAGCTATGATACAAATAATAAAAACCTTATTTGAAAACAGCTTAAAATATTCATTTTTGGTAATCAGCATATCTCACCCATTATTTGCCTCGACATAAGGTTTATCTTCGTCTTCTTCTTTCCATTTTAACTTACATAATTCTGTACATTCTATGGTTTTTCCTCCGATTGAACCTATCTGACTTTTATCTGCCATAACCAAGGTTCGCTCTTTGTTTTCATTAACGGACTCAAAAATAAAGTAATCGTTATCCTGCGGATTAATGTAATTGCATACTTTTTCTATAAACTTAGGCAAGACAAAGGAATCAATCTCGTTCATATCAAGGTCATAAACTGTTATCGTTTGCTGTTGGCTTTTTCCTTTTATAATCTGAGTTCGATTATCGCCATAAATGTATTTGCCATCTGTAGAATAAAATAAAAAATCATCCTGAGATATTTGGAACATCTTTTCAATAATATTTCCACGCAAATCACACTTAAAATAAATATTTTCATCCGCTTCTCTGTTATAATATGTCGCAATCATATTATCGTTTAATAAGCTGATATAATATAATTGCTCACCCTCTACCTGTGGCAGGCTGTTTACTTCCAATGTATCAAGGTCTATGTAATTTGCACTTGACCCAGGTCCCTTATCATCTGCATCTCTCTCATCTGCAATAAAATACAGATAGTTTTTATATGCATTCAAAAGTGAAACTGCTCTATAACATGACTCAACATAATAATCTGTATGGTAAATAACCTGAGGCTCTGACTTTGGAGAATCAAGGGGAATTCTGAGTATTGAGG
>JAKSRB010000103.1 GCA_024403825.1 Ruminococcus sp.
CAACCACGCAGATTAGTTAAAAATCTGCGTGGTTGCTGTAAGAAAGAAGTAAAAAGTGAAAACGCATATCAAAAATTCACATTCACTCAAATTAATAAATAAACAAATTACCAGCCGAACATTTCTGACCAGATTGAATTAGGGTCTTCCAAATTTGGGGTATTCTGAGTTTGATTCTGGTTCTTGCCTGCATTTGCACTTGACGGAGTATATTCCTGTAAGGTAAGCTCTAAATCAGCAGTCTTGCCACTACGATAAACTGTCATAGTAACCTTATCCCCAACATTGAACTTATCTAAGGCTTTTTTCAAATCTGATGTTGAAGTAACTTCTTCACCATTGAACTTTGTGATAAGGTCGCCTGCCTGGAAACCTGCTGTATCAGCATTTGAACCCTTTGTAACTGCAAGTACATAACAACCTTTTTGATTATTCAGACCATAGTAAAATGCCGCTGCATTTGAGCTTACATCAGTAACCTCTATACCAAGCTCAATTTTACCTGTTACATAACCATATGTTTTAAGGTCATTGATAATATCAAGAACATTATTTATCGGAATTGCAAAGCCTATGCCCTCAACCTCAGTTGCACTGTCCTTTGCATTTACAATACCAATTAATTCACCATTTGCATTAAACAAACCGCCACCTGAATTGCCAGGGTTAATTTCTGCATTTGTCTGCAAAAGTGTCATATTCTGGTCTTCAATAGTAACCTCACGAGCCAATGCACTAATGATACCGTCAGTAACTGTTCCGCCAAGCTCACCAAGCGGATTACCTATTGCAACAACATAATCACCTACTGCAAGCGAAGAGCTGTCACCAAAGGTAGCAGGAGATAAGCCTGTAGCATCAATTTTAAGAAGTGCAATGTCATTTTCTGCATCAGTACCAATAAGAGCGGCATTATAGGTTTCCTTATCATCTCTGAGAGTAATTACTATTGAATTTGCACCATCAATAACATGATTATTTGTTATAATATAGCCATCCTCAGAAATAATAACACCTGAGCCTGCACCTTTTGCAACATACTGACGAGCAAAGCTGCCTGTAACAACACTTTCGGTAGTAATTTCAACAACGCTGTTAGCTGCCTTTTTAACAACCTCAGATGCAGTAGAAGCATTAGTATTTATCGCATTTGTGCTATTACTTGTGTCAACCTTGTTAATATTTAATGTGCCGTTTGAAGTAGATGTCTTTGCGTGTGATGCAAGATAACCGCCACCAAAACCAAGGCTTGCAGATGCAAGAACAGTTATTGCAAGAGCCGCTGCCACGAACCCTCTTGAAACAGGCTTTGCTGGTTTTTTCTCTTTTTTGGTCTTATTTGAATTATTTATCTGATTAAACTGTGCATATGGGTCAGCGGTATTAAAAGGCTTTGCCTGATTATTATAATTGTAGTTATCATTATAGCTCTGGTTTTCCTGAGTATTTACATAAGCATTATTCTGATTATACTGAGCAGATGTATCTGAGGAATATGAACCATTATTGCCAACCGCCTGTGAGGAATAAGCATTTTCATAATTATTAGGATTATGTGATGCATTCTGATTGTTTCCGTTTACATATGAATAATGATATTCGTTTCCAACATTATTCTCTCTGCTTGTAGTTTGCTTATTCCACTCATAAGAGCCTTCAGCGGAGCTGTTCTCCATTGTTTGTGAAGCTGTGTTGTTATCCTGATTTTCAGAATTTTGTTTTGACTGGCTATAAATATCATTATAATTGTCTGACATACTAAGAACCTCCTGTATTGCCTATCAAAATTTATTATTATCTTTAGGATGTATATATAATAAAATTTATGTGTGAAAATCATATGATTTCACCTTGAAAGTATGCTGAAACAATAAGCAGGAAAAATAAGGGCTGTTTATTAAATTTTAATAAAAATTATTGCATACAGAATAAATTTATGATAAAATGCTATTAATAAGTACTATATGCACTTATTAAACACAGAATTTTTAAAAAAAGGAGTACAAACAGTGAAAAATCAAACATTTAAAAAAGCCTCGTGTTTTTTGCTCAGCCTTGCACTGATTTGCGGTTCATCATCAGTTGTATTGGCGACAGAAAACGAAAAACCACAAATAATTATGGGGGCAAGGTTTACTGAAAATAACGGTCATATGGAAATAACTGATGACAGTAACATTAAAACGGACAAAATCCAGATGCCAGAATTACACAGAGGTACACATTCTTCAAGATATAGCCTTGCAGATTACGGAATTGATACCTCAGTTAAAAATCAAAATCCGTACGGCACATGCTGGGCATTTTCTGCCTTATCATCACTTGAAACAAATATAATTAAAAAAGGGAATGCATTTAATAACATTGACCTTTCGGAAAAGCATCTTGTATGGTTTACATTCAACGGTGAAGATAATAGTTCAGATATGAGTCTTTTTGCAGGACAGGACAGTTATAAAACAAACTTCAACCCCTTTGAATATGGCGGAAATCCGTTTATAGCGGCATCAACGCTTATGCGAAGATACGGAGCTGTTGACGAAAGTCAGGCACCCTACGAATTTTACAATTCTGGAGCAACAGTTGATAAATCATTAAAAAACAAAAGCAACATATATCTTAGGGATATGCTGTGCTTTGATAATTATACATATAAAAATGTTGAAAACGGAGTAATTACGGAGCAAGGCTTGCTTGATTATCAGACAGTAACAGACAGCATAGACACAATTAAAACCTATATTGAATATTCAGGTGGAATCTCCGCAGGTTATTATAGCTCACCTGCAAATACATCAAATTATTCAAGCGATGAATACTGGAATTGCCGAACAAAAGCATATTATTTTAACGGACAGCATAACGGCAGACCAAATTATCACACAAGCAACCACGAAATAACAATAATCGGCTGGGACGATAATATTTCTAAAGATATGTTTTCAACCGAACCGCCAGAGGACGGAGCATGGATAGTAAAAAACAGCTGGGGAACATCGTGGGGTAACAATGGTTACTTCTATATATCGTATTATGATTTAAGTCTGTCGAACTTTTCCACATTCATAGCAGAAAATGTGGAATACAAGGCAGACGGTACAACAAAGCACCAATATAATAACATATATCAGTATGACGGTTTAGGCATAGGAGATGCACAGCTATATTCAACAGGTGAATTTAAGGGAGCAAATTTCTTTACCGCAAGAGACAATGAAACACTTGAGGCAATATCTACAGGTTCATTATATTCAAACATTACCGTAAAATATGAGATATACAAAAATGTAAAGGATATAACCCAGCTAAAAAAATCCAGACCAGTGCAAACAGGAACCATACAAAATCCATACTCAGGATATTTCACCATAGATTTAAAAAATCCTGTAGCATTGGCAAAAGGCGAAAACTATGCAATAGTAATAAGTATGTATTTCAATAGCAATGGCACACAATATTATCTTCTGCCATTTGAAGCAAACTACTATGGAACAAATACTATAGAAGCTGGCGAAAACAAATCCGCTGTAGCATACTATGATGATTGGTCATATATAGGTGAAAACGAAGATTTGTACGGCTATAATGTTGGCAACACTATAGTAAAAGCCTATACAAATACAATTTTAAACGGTGATGTTGATTTAAACCAAAAGATAGATATAAAGGATGCAACCTTAATTCAGAAATCACTTGTAAAAATAGCAACACTTAATGACATACAAAAATTATCAGCTGATTTCAATGCAGATAACTTAATAAATATTTCTGATGCAACGGCAATACAGCAATATCTGGTTGAACAGTAAATATTTAGTTTAAAAACTTAATACAATAGTCAAAAAACTCTCCAATCTATCATAAAATACAGATTGGAGAGTTTTAATTTTAAATCATATCATCAATATCAGATTAATGTAAATTAACCCTTATATGCTGACCATGAATTTGTGCTGTTATTGTATATCTGTCCAAATGCAGGAATCTTAAGGTCTGCTGTCTGAGCACCTGCACCATTATTGAATATTACATATTCAGCACCCTTTGGTAAATCAATACTATATACACCATTGCCCTCATTTTTCATTACTTTTCCAGGCCATGTTGTCATTGTTTTGTTTGCCTCGCTCCAGTAATATGCATT
>JAKSRB010000104.1 GCA_024403825.1 Ruminococcus sp.
AAAAACGAGCTTATAAGTGAAGATAAAATCGAAATAGAAGATAAAACAGTTGAAGAAGATATAATAATTGAAGAAGATATAACAGAAATATCAGACCTGGATAATGATGTAGAAGAGGTTATTTCAGAGGAAATTTTAATATCAGAAGAAAGGCTCAATGCTGGTATAATTCCAACTAACTATACTATTACATATATACTAAATGGTGGTGAAAATCATATTGATAATATATCAATACTTAAGCCTGGTGTTAAATTAGTATTAAAATCTCCAAAAAGATCTGGATACACATTTGCAGGCTGGTACAACAAAGCCGATAATACCAGAGTATTAAATGTAAGTAATACAAACATGACCATCTATGCAAAATGGAATCCTATTACTTATATTATTACATTAGTTCCTAATGGTGGTAAATATACTATACCTACATCTTCAAAAATAGAATATACAAATATGTCTTCTAAAATCACATTACCTGTTCCAGTAAAACAATATTATACATTTGGTGGCTGGTACAAAGATAAAGCTTTTACTCAGAAAGTTGACTATATATATTCTGGAAGTATCGGAAATATAACTTTATATGCAAAATGGAATCATATTTCTCATAACATAAAATACTATATGAATGATAGCAGTACAGAACCTGTTATTTTATCATCAAAACATGTGACTATTTTTAATGAAGCCTCTGCAACAACACTTGTTTCACCTACAAGAACCGGGTTTGCTTTTAATGGTTTCTATGAAACAAATCCAAACAGCATATATTTTACAGGTAAAGAGAAAAAGGTAACTTCAATTCCAAAATTTACTTTAACCGACAAAACCTTATATGCCAAATGGACTGAAAATAAATATAAATTAGTTTATAGCAGCAACGGTGGTGCCTTTATAAGCCCATTATCTGCTTTATCACTAAAATATACAGATAACACACGTACACCTCTATTTACGGCTTTAAAAGCGCGAGAAGGCTATTCATTTTTAGGATGGAACACAAAACGTGATGGAACTGGAATAAATTATGGTGAAAATGTTAATATTTCACGTTTATCCGCTAAAAATGGATCAACAGTAACGTTATACGCCAATTGGAAAGCAATAGAATATGGAGTTTACTGTGATTATCGTGGTGGAAATATGTTTGACGCTAAAGGTTATCCCCTTAATCCTCGAACACATACAATCGAAAAAAATATTACTTTAAAAAATCCAACAAAAACTGGTTACATATTTGGTGGCTGGTATAGAACCAAGGATTGTTCAGGAAAGAAGAGTACTGTAATACCAAAATCAACATCTGAAGAGAATTTCTATGCATTATGGACTCCGATAAAATACAGCATAACATTCAATGCAAATGGTGGAACCGGAAAAGTAAACTCTATATCAGGATGTGAATATGATAATAGCTATGTAATAAGTGATAATCAGTTTACAAAGAAAATTCGAACAACTACATTTTCATTTAAAGAATGGAATACCAGACCTGATGGAACTGGTGTTACATATATGCCAGGCGATGTTGTAAGTAATTTAACAGCTAAAAATAAAGGAAAAGTAATTTTATATGCAATTTGGGTTAAGGATTAAATACAACAAATTCATATGAATATTCTAAAATCCAGATTGTATACAATCCAAAAACATTAAAAATAACGCCCACATTAATGGGCGTTATTTTTATAATTCATCATCATAATTTAAATATCTGTTTCTTAACTTATTAAATACAGTTGTCATAGTTATATATACAAGGAAAAACATAAAATAAATGTTTAACATATGATATGAACTGCAAGCTTTAAGTCCATCATATTTAAACCAGAATCCATACAGTAACGGTACAATTGTTAAAGCATGTAATGTCATTGTAATAATAAGATGAAGCGTTTTCTTAGCAAAGAAGATTATTATTAATGAAGCCAATGGGACAATAACAATAATCAATAATAAAAACGCATAAATTCTTGATGTATCATCAAAAACAACTGCAGGCTTATCAATTATAAGTAAAATCATAAATAATATAAATGTAACAGCCAGATAACAAATATTTGGTAAAAACATTTTCTGACGTTGGTTCACGAAACGTTCGTGAGATAATTCTTTATAAACTTTTTGTCTTTTTTTCTTATTTTTATCCTTGGCCATAATACAAATTTCATCCTTTAAATCATAAAAAATAGTAGTGAAAAGCGGTATCCAACTTTTCGCAAAAGAACAGTTTAACGAATAGTTATTATTAGAAAACCCTTATTTTAAGCCATTTCTGCGTTTTCGTTAATATTACTTATTATTTCTTTTTAAATAACTTTACAAAGAAATTCTTTATGCTAATAAACATATTCTTTATATTTTTCTTTTTGTTTGCACTAACTGGATCCTTACTATCCGTTAACGAAATAAAATTAACTTCTGAATCTTTATCATCAATAATATTATAATCCTCAGGAGCTTTTCCTTCAGCGTCCTCATTAGTAATCATTTCATTTGTATCACTAATAAATTTCAAATCAACATAAGCATTTGTATCATAGGTTAATTCTTTATCAGCAAGTTCTATACGCATTTTACGTCTAAGCCATGCATATAAACATGCAAATGCAGGTACTCCCAAAAACATTCCGGCAACACCGAAAAATGCACCAAATAATGTAATTGAAAAAATAACCCAGAAACCAGATAAACCAGTAGAATTTCCTAAAATAAGTGGACCAATAAGATTTCCATCAATTTGCTGCAAAATAATGATTATAATACCTAAATACAATGCATGAATTGGACTAATCAAAAATACAAGCATAATTGTAGGAATTGCACCTAAAAATGGTCCAAAAAATGGAATTATGTTTGTTACACCAATTATAACTGAAATAAGCAATGCATAAGGAATCTGACACAATGTTGTAATAATAAAGCAAATCATGCCAATTATTAATGAATCTACAAGTTTACCAACAATAAACGCGCCAAATGTTTTATCTACATAACGTAAATCAGCAATAAGCAAATTAGCTCTTTCACGCTTAAAAAATGCATATATAAGCTTTTTAGCCTGTCCCTTGAAGTTTTCCTTGCTTATAAGCAGGTAAATTGCAATAAAGAAACCAATTAACAGATTAAATAACGCTTTAAATACTACATAAACGCTACTATATAAACTTACTAACCATGCCTTCATATCTGTAACACTAGGAATAACATTTTCATAAACAAATTCCATAATGTCTTCATAATATGTTTCAATAAGCTGGTTTACATCATTCTGTTCAAATAAATTAAGCTTTATAAGTATATTATTAGCTGTTTCAATTAATGTTTTCTCATATTGTGGCATCTGTAAAAAAATGGCCTGTACACTGGCAAATACCTGTGGAATTACAGTCTTTATAAAGAGCCATACAACAAGAATTACAAGAAGCATTGATATGATAACTGAACCAAATCTAATAAGCTTTCTGGCTTTATCCGTTACATTGATCTTCTTTTTCTCCAAAAATGGATAATATATCTGCTTCTCCTGAAGATTGACAAGCGGACATAACAGATATGCAACTACTAAACCATCAACAATTGGCATAAGTATATTAAATGCATATGCTATTCCAGCCTTAAGTGACGATGATTTAAAAATAACAAAAAGTGTTAAAACGCTGGCGATTATAACAATAAAAGCAGTTAATCCCCATTTAAAATATTCAGATTTAAAAATAGGACTATTATCATTTTTATTTTCCATAAGTTTGTACCTCAAAAAATCCTTCTTACAAATTATAACATATTAAGTCACAAATATTGTACATTTCTGCAATATATGTAATAATTATTTTAGATTTAACTATTCGTTAAAAACATTTCGCATTTTGAGGTTATTAATGAAATTACAACAGGTTTTAAGCCTTGTTCGTCAGGCTATCGATGATTATTCAATGATTGAAGAAAATGATTCTATTGCAATAGGTATATCCGGTGGCAAAGACAGCCTTACACTTTTATATGCAATGGCTAATCTTCGTCACTTCTACC
>JAKSRB010000105.1 GCA_024403825.1 Ruminococcus sp.
AGGGCTTCTGCATAAGAGCTTGATTTACCCTCAATAGTAATCGTAGAGGTATTATTTATGCCATCAAAAATACCGCTATTAATGTATGTTACACTTGGGTCAATATAAACTTCAGATAATGCCTTGCATCCCCAAAATATTCCATAACCATTTTGCATATTTGAATATATTTCGGCTCTTTTAAGATTTATGCATCCAGAAAAAATGTAATAACCATAATTGGTTATATTCTTACTCAGAACCACTTTTTCGAGGTTAGTATGATCTGAGAAAATATATGAAGGTAAATTGGTTATGCCGTCTTCAATTATAATGTTTCTGATTATATGTCTATAATTGTACCATGGAGTAGCAGAGTTTGAAGAATAATTTGTAAATTCCCCCTTACCACTTATAGTAAGAGTATAATTTTCAAACTTGTATGTAGCATTTTCTCCGCATTCACCTTCATAGATGTTTTCGCCATTTGCAATAAAGTCATATTTCATATCTTTAGCAAAAGCTTCTGCGTAGGAGCTTGATTTACCTTCAACAGTAATCGTAGAGGTATTATTTATGCCCTCAAAGATTGAATTTGTTATATATGTTACACTTGGGTCAATATAAACTTCAGATAATGCCTTGCATCCCCAAAATATTCCATAACCATTTTGCATATTTGAATATATTTCGGCTCTTTTAAGATTTATGCATCCAGAAAAAATGTAATAACCATAATTGGTTATATTCTTACTCAGAACCACTTTTTCGAGGTTAGTATGATCTGAGAAAATATATGAAGGTAAATTGGTTATGCCGTCCTCAATTATAATTTTTTTAATTATATTTTTATAACTGTTCCATGGTGCAGAAGTGGTAGAAAAGTTTGTCATTGCCCCTTCACCACTAATAGTAAGTGTCCCCGTTGCACCGTCAAATTCATATTTTGCATTTGTTCCGCAAGTGCCTGAATCATCATTTTCTGCACCAGCACTTACTGATTGTGTGCTTTCAGTATTTTCTGCCGCTGCTGCGGTTAGTCCTGCCTGACTTGTACCCGTCATCATTAATATAGCAAGTATTACCGCAATGGCTCGTTTTGACTTGTTCATACTAAAAATCTCCTTATATTTTATTAGGTGTAATTATACCCTTTTTAGTATAACATATTTTTGCATATTTTTACAATTATTATTTTATACGATATTTTATAATAGTTTTATGCATTTTTTACAAACGGTTTTGTTTCTTAATCAAGCTATGTTTATCTGCTATTTATTACAAAAAAATTCAGCTTTTTAACACTTACAAAGTGTAAAATGATGATGATTTATTTTTATATTGACTGATGTATTTTTATGGGATAAAATATATTTTAGCTTATATTTTTTCAGAAAATAAATTGAAGGAGTGTGTTTTAGTGGTATTTTCAAGCCTTGTTTTTATGTTCGCTTACCTGCCGCTTACTTTACTTATTTATTATATCGTGCCTCGAAAGGGTCGTAACATTTTTCTTTTTATTTTTAACCTCATTTTTTACGGCTGGGGTGAACCTACGCTTGTTTTGCTTATGGTTTTCAATGTGTTTTTTAACTACATTGGTGGCTATCTGGTTGATAAGTTTAGAAATGATGATAAAAAGAAAAAATTGTTTCTTATCCTGACCTGCATACTGGATATTGGTATCCTTGCGGTGTTTAAATACACTAATATGATTACTGATACACTCAATATGCTCCCATTCCTTGATATTCCGAGCCTTAAAATTTCTTTACCTATTGGCATAAGCTTTTATACCTTCCAGACTATGAGCTATGTTATTGATGTTTACAGGGATGATGCCCCTGTTTCAAAGAATTTTATAAACTTCGGAACTTATGTTGCATTATTTCCTCAGTTAATTGCAGGTCCTATCGTCCGCTATAAGGATGTGGCATATCAGCTTGAGCATAGAAAGGAATCTCTTGAGCAATTCACAAACGGTGTAAAGCTGTTTATGGTTGGCTTAGGTAAAAAGGTTCTTATTGCAAACTCTATGGGTAATCTCAATGAGGCAATTTTCAGCACAACTGATAATAATGGTGTTCTTGGAACATGGATAGGCTTGCTTGCATATACATTTCAGATTTATTTTGATTTTTCAGGTTATTCTGATATGGCATGCGGTCTGGGAAATATGCTTGGCTTTGAGTTTCTTAAAAATTTCAATTATCCGTATATTTCCAAGTCAATAACCGAATTTTGGAGAAGGTGGCATATATCGCTTTCAACCTGGTTCAAGGAATATGTGTATATACCGCTTGGCGGAAATCGCAGAGGTGTTAAAAGACAGATTATAAATTTGCTCATAGTATGGGGTTTAACAGGTCTTTGGCATGGTGCATCATGGAATTTTCTGCTTTGGGGTCTGTATTACGGACTTTTACTTATTCTTGAAAAATTTGTGCTTAAAAAGTTTCTTGATAAGCTTCCGTCCTTTTTACAGCATATTTATACAATGATTATTGTTATTATAGGCTGGGGACTTTTCAAATTCACAACTATAAGCGAGCTTGGCTCATGCTTTGCAGATATGTTTAATTTTGCAAATGGAATTTGCGGAGCTGAGGCATATACATTAATAGTAAGCTATTTGCCAATAATTATTGTTGCGGCTATTGCAAGCACTCCGCTTGCGGCAAAGCTGTACAGCCGTTTCAGCGATACCAGATATATCTGGATTGCTGAGGTTATATTCTGCTTAATTATTCTTGTAATCAGTACTGCAAGTCTGGTAAAGCAAAGCTATAACCCATTCCTGTATTTTAGATTTTAATCGGAGGTGACAACCATGCATTTTGCTGATAACAGAAGTAAAATCGGAAGATATATACCGACTTTTGTATTTTTAATATTTATATTCGGAATGGCTGTGTTGTTCATTTTTTGTCCAAAATCTGATTACAGCTCAAACGAAAAGAGATACCTTGAGGATTTTCCAGAGGCATCTCTTGAAAATGTTTCAAACGGAGATTTCGGAAAGAGCTTTGAAACATATTTTGCAGACCACTTTCCATTTAGAAATATGTGGGTAGGATTTAATTCATATTATAATCTTTATACAGGCAACAATGGTGCAGGCGGAGTATATAACTGCAAAAATGATTATCTTATAAATAAACCTGTATCCTCTGAAAATAATATTGAAAAAAATCTTAATGCAATATTGAAGTTTAAGGAAAATACATCTACACCAATTACAGTTATGTTTGCACCATCAACAGGTTATATAACAGATGATGTTTTGCCTGATAATCATAATGCGTATAATGATGATGTATATTTTAAAAATGCATCTGAAAAGCTGACAGAAAACGGAATTGATTTTGTAGATTTAAGGGAGAATTTCAAGACAGAATACAGATTTGGAACTCAGCTTTATTATAGAACAGACCATCATTGGACAACAGCAGGGGCATATACAGCATATAAGGAGCTTTGTAAAAAGCTCAGTATAGTTGCAACACCTGAGAATAAATTTAATAAAGAGGTCTATGGAGATTTTTACGGTACTACCTACTCTACAAGTGGATTTTGGTTTGCAAAGCCTGATAGTATAGAGGTATGGAACAACAAAGCGGACACTGCTGAAAATATCAGGGTAAAGATAACTGAGGGAACAGAAACCGCAGAATATGATTCAATGTATTTTTACGACCATTTACAAGAGGATGACAAATATCCTGTATTTATAGACGGAAATCACGCACTAACAGAAATCACAAATAAAAATGCACCAAGAGGAACAATCGTAATAGTAAAGGATAGTTTTTCACATTGTTTTGCACCGTTTATAGCAGATAACTATAGCAAGGTAATACTTGTGGATATGAGATACTATAAGCTGAGCATATCCGAGCTTGCAAAGACAGAAAATGCAGAACAAATACTTGTGCTGTATGGTATAGACAATTTTGCAACCGATACTGATTTAGTGTGGATTAGCTAAAAAGAAATTAAAG
>JAKSRB010000106.1 GCA_024403825.1 Ruminococcus sp.
CATATAACAATAGAATCCCCTTAAAAACTGTGACGGGAACAAGATATAAATTCAATGGCTCAGAGAACCAACGGTTGGTGTGAGTTGGTGCGGAGAATTATATGTATAGCTCATCCCTGAGTTTTCCGTATGAATTAATATGTAATGCGGAACGCAAGACAGCGTTATCAGTCAGGACTTTGTTTGAAGTCTTAAAGGGACATACAGTGATGTATGTCTGAATTTGGGTGGTACCACGATTTTTTATTCGTCCCTTTTTAGGGGCGATTTTTGTTTGACTTTTTTCAAAATTTGGAGGATAGATATGAAACCATCTTATCAAAAGTACATTCCGTTTAATCAGATTAATATTCCTGACCGCACTTGGCCTGATAATACAATTACTAAAGCTCCAATTTGGTGCAGTGTTGATTTGCGTGACGGTAATCAGGCACTTGTTGACCCTATGAATATGGAGGAAAAGCTTGAATTTTTCCATACTCTCTGTGATATGGGCTTTAAGGAAATAGAAATTGGTTTTCCGAGTGCATCTGAAACAGATTTTAATATATGCAGAGAGCTTATTGAGGGCGGTCATATTCCTGATGATGTTACTATACAGGTGCTTGTTCAATGCAGAGAGCATCTTATCCGCAGAACCTTTGAGGCAATCGAGGGTGCAAAAAATGTAATCGTGCATTTTTATAATTCAACCTCAACACTTCAAAGAAAGGTAGTATTCAAGACTGATATGGAGGGTGTTACCAAAATTGGTGTTGAGGGTGCCAAGCTTGTAAAACAGCTTACTGATGATTATACAGGTGATACAAATATAAGATTTGAATATTCACCTGAAAGCTTTAGCGGAACAGAAATGGATTTTGCTGTTGATATTTGCGATAAGGTAATGGAGGCTCTTGGTTCAACAAAGGAAAATCCTGTAATTCTCAATCTGCCAAATACAGTTGAAATGTGTACACCAAACACCTATGCTGACCAGATAGAGTATTTTATAAGACATCTCAAAAACAGAGATGCCGCAATAATCAG
This sequence comes from Ruminococcus sp., assembly GCA_024403825.1. Taxonomy (GTDB): domain Bacteria; phylum Bacillota; class Clostridia; order Oscillospirales; family Acutalibacteraceae; genus Ruminococcoides. Next base: position 1,030 of record JAKSRB010000106.1, read on the forward strand.
CGTTCATCCACATAATGACAGAGGCTGTGGAGTTGCCGCAGGTGAGCTTGCATTGCTTGCAGGAGCAGACCGAGTTGAGGGAACATTATTCGGAAATGGTGAGCGTACTGGCAATATGGATATTGTTACAATGGGCTTGAATATGTTTACACAGGGTGTAAATCCTGAGCTTGATTTTACAAATCTTCCAAAACTCAGAGAAATATATGAACGCTGTACAGATATGAAAATAAATCCACGCCAGCCATATATCGGAGAGCTTGTATTTACAGCATTTTCAGGTTCACATCAGGATGCAATAAATAAAGGGACACAATATATGAAGGAGAGCGGAACAGATTATTGGGAAATACCGTATCTTCCTATTGACCCTGCTGATGTTGGCAGAGAGTATGAACCGATAATTAGAATTAATTCACAGTCAGGCAAGGGCGGAGCAGCCTTTGTAATGAGCAATACCTTTGGCTATGACCTGCCGAAGAAAATGCACCCTGAATTTTCAAAGCTTGTACAGAAAAAATGCGAAGAGCTTGAACGAGAGCTTATTCCTAAAGAGCTTTTTGAAGTATTTGAAAAGAATTACCTTACAAATCCGCAGAAATATTCACTTACAAAACGAAAGATATATGAAGAAAGTGAAAATGGCATGGATTATGTACATTTCAAGGGCAGAATGGTAATAGACGGAAAAGATGAAATTCAATTGAGCGGAACAGGAAATGGACCGATAGATGCATTTTTTAATGCAATTAAAGCAGTTGGACTTGATAAGTATGAATTTATGTCATATAGTCAGCACGCAATTTCACAAGGCTCAGACTCAAAGGCGGTATCATATATCGAATTGAAAAAGCCTGACGGAAAGTCAATCTTTGGTGTAGGTATAGACTCAAATGTAAATGTAGCTTCAGTTTTAGGTGTGCTTAATGCCATAAACAGAGCGGAGCAATAATTGTTTTTGCGTTTTACTAAAATAATAATTCCTGATAAGCGATGGCATTAAGCTGTCGCTTGTTTTTTGTACAAATTAATTATTTAGCATATTTTGTGATAGATCATTTTAAATACATATGCCGTTGCATAATTCTTTGAATGTTATTTTTTGAAATATATAATTTAAGGGGTAGAAATCTTTTTAATTCTATGTTAAAATAAAACTGATATGTATTTTTCAGATTTAAAATTTAAAATTATACGATAGGTAGGTATGTGTATGAATACATACGGCATTTTGCTGAAAGTAATTATGGCTCTTGGCGGTCTGGGCTTGTTCCTTATTGGTATGAAAAATATGGGTGAGGGTCTTGAGCTTGCCGCCGGCAGTAAATTGAGAAACCTCCTTGAAAAAATTACAAGCAATAAATTTATTGCTATGCTTGTAGGTGTGCTTGTTACTGGCGTTATTCAAAGCTCCTCTGCTACTGATGCTATGGTTGTTGGTTTTGCAAATGCGGGACTTATGGAATTTGGTCAGGCTATTGGTGTGCTTTTCGGTGCAAAAATCGGTACTACGGTTACTTCTTTGTTGCTTGCTATTGATATTAAAGCATTCGTTCCGATTTTTATTTTTATCGGTGCGGTTATCATTACTTTCTGCAAAAAGAATAACAATAAGTACTATGGTCAGATTGCCGCAGGTTTTGGTATGCTTTTTCTCGGACTTTCACTTATGAGTGAAAATCTTAAATGGATGGGTGCAAGTGATGCTTTTTTAAGCCTTGCTAATCATTTGAGTAATCCTGCTGTAGGTTTATTGGTTGGCTTGGTGTTTACTGGAATTATTCAAAGCTCCTCTGCTTCTGTAGGTATTCTTATGGCTCTTGGTGCTGCGGGGGTTATTACTGATTTAAGACAGGCTGTGTTTGTTGTATTTGGCTTCAATGTCGGTGCCTGCTCTGCCGCAATTCTTTCATCACTCGGTGCAAATCGTACTGCTAAACAGATTGCTCTTTCAAATCTGCTCATTAGCTGTTTTGGTGCGGTTATTATGACTATTATTGCAGTATTTCTACCGTTTGCCCAGACTATTAACTACTTTTTCCCTGTTGAAAATGTTGGTATTGCAGCTCAGATTTCCGCTACACACATTATTTTTAACATAGCAATTACAGTAATTCTTCTTCCTTGTTCAGATATTATTATGAAAATTACAAAACTGCTTCTCCCTGACCTCAATGAGGAAAAAGAGAAAATGCAGACAGTATATCTTGATAATCGTATTCTTACAACCCCACCAATGGCAGTCCGTCAGGTTGAAAAGGAATGTATCAGATTGGGTGAGCTTGCAAAGAAAAACTATCATTACGCAATGAAGGCATTTTTTGAGCAGGACAAAAAGTATATCGAAAAGGTAGATAAAAACGAAAAGGTTATTGATTATCTTACCCACGAGATAACACGATATATCGTAAAAATCAATGGTCTTGATATTGTGGATAGTGACCGTAAAACAATGGGTGTAATGTACTCTGCAATACAGGATATTGAAAGAATTGGTGACCACGCAGAGAATATTTCTGAGCACGCACAGGAAATGATAGACGGAAATATTGAATTTACAGAGGATGCCGTAGCAGAGCTTCGCAAGCTTGATGAGCTTGTAACAAAGCTGATAGATGACGGATTATTGATGTTCAATTCACAGCAGGTAGATTATAAGCTTGCAAAATCTGTAATTGAAACAGAAAGCTCACTTGACAGTCATACAAAGATTTTCAAATACAATCATATCAAGCGTATGAACGATGGAAAATGCAGTGCTGAAAATGGTACACTCTTCCTTGATATGCTTACTGTACTTGAGCGAGTTGGTGACCATGCAAACAATGTAGCTTTTTCAATTCCACGAAACAAGCTGGGACTTGCATTACAGCTAAAATAATACTTTAAAGATAAAGAAAACAGTCAGAACTT
>JAKSRB010000107.1 GCA_024403825.1 Ruminococcus sp.
TGCTAACAGTTCCTACTGCCAAGCCTGTAGTGGACTTTCACCACCAAGTTACTGCACATTCTGGGCAAACTAAAATAGAGGTCGGCTAATCAGATTCAGATTAGCCGACCTTTTACACTACTTCGGTTCAATAACCTGAGTGCAGTAATCTTCATTATATTATCCTTTTATCCATTTCCGCCACATACACAAGCTCTTTAATCATCAAAATAAATCCATATGAATAAATTATTATAATTTGTATATTGACAATAATGGAAGAAAATGTTATAATCTATAAAACCTATAGTTTTAGTAGGTTGTTTAATGATTTAATCATTATGTCTTATATAAGCAATATTCTAATACTGCTTGCTATATAATTGACAATAATAAGGATTTTTACGAGGGTGTTCTTTATGATTGGATTTGATAATTATTCTGAATACGATTATCTAAAAACTCATATCTTAGACGGTGAATTTGGTCTTGAAAAAGAGAGCTTAAGGGTGAACAGTGATGGTGTTATTGCAAACACGCCTCATCCGTTTGGTGATACTGAAAGCATAACGAGAGATTTTTCTGAAGCACAGCTTGAATTTGTAACAACAATCCACACAAGCGTTGATGATGTTATAAACGAGCTGAAAAATCTACATAAAATGGCATATAAAAGGCTTGGTGAATTGAAAACCGGCAGTGAATTAATCTGGTGTTTCAGCAATCCCCCATTAATTGATGATGAAAACAAAATTGATGTTGCTCAGTTTTCTGATGAGAAAAAGGATAAAATTATATATAGAAAATATCTGGCTGATAAATATGGTAAACGAAAAATGCTGTTGTCAGGTATTCATTTTAATTTTTCTTTTCCTGACAATCTCATAAATGCGTTATTCAAGTATTCAAACGAAAATAATGTGCGAACCTTTAAAGATAAATTATACTTAGAAGCTGCTGCCAAGCTGATTGAGTATTCATGGCTTATTGTTATTCTTACTGCCTCAAGTCCTGTGTGTGACAGCTCTTTCATTGGCGGTGAAAAAGGAAAAACCTATTATAATGATTTTGCAACAATCAGATGTGGTGCAGATGGTTACTGGAACACATTTACTCCATTTTTAGATTACAGTAATCTTGAATTATATGCTTCAAATATTAGTGACTATGTAGAGCAAGGTCTTCTAAAGGCTGAAAGTGAGCTGTATTGCCCTGTCAGACTTAAGCCAAAGGGTGAAAACTCACTTGAAACACTTCTTAAAAAGGGTGTAAATCATCTCGAATTCAGATTACTCGATGTCAATCCTCTTTATGAGGTCGGAATTAATCCTGATGATTTAAAATTCATTCATATGTTTTTAGTTTATCTCCTCAGCCTTGAAAAAACGGATTTTAACCGTCAAAAGCAAAAGCTTGCATACGACAAAATAAAGAAAAGTGCCGGTTATGATATTTCGTATTTCAAAGAAAAAGGGATTGAGTTACTAAATGATGTAAAACAATACTACGCAGACAATTTACCTGACGATTACAGCAACGCACTTGATTTTCAGATTAAAAAGCTGACTAATAACAATAAGCTTTACTCCCATATAATCAAAGATGAATATAAATCTGATTATATAGGCAAAGGCTTAGTAACTGCTGAATATTATGCTAACAAATTAAGAGAGTGATAATATGTGTGAAATATTTGGTTTCAATTCTTCATCAAGAACTGATTTAAAGGAAATATTACAGGATTTTTACAGTCATAGCAACAAGCATCCTCATGGATGGGGGCTTGCCGTTAAAAACTATGATGATATAAACATTGAAAAAGAACCTTTTAAAGCCTCAGACAGCAGATACCTTAAATACAGACTGTTTGCAGGAGTTAAATCTGATATGGTTATGGCACATATCCGGTTTGGTACTATTGGTAATATAGATTATGTCAACTGTCATCCATATTCAAAAAGGGATGATAGTGGCAGAAAATGGGTGCTGATACATAATGGTACAATTTTCAACTTTGATAAGCTAAGCAAATATATTCATAAGCAAAGCGGAGAAACTGACAGCGAAAGAATTTTGCTTTATATAGTTGATGAGATTAATAAAAAATCTGAAATGCTATGCAGAGAATTAACCTCAGAGGAAAGATTTGAGGTCCTTGATAAGATTGTATGTGAAATGTCTGTTGATAATAAGCTCAACCTGATAATATGGGACGAAGAATATATGTACTCTCATACAAATCAGAAAAACACTTTGCATTATTTTAAAACAGACGACAGTATATATATATCGACAAAACCCTTAGGGTTAGCAGAATGGGACAATATGCCGTTTACTCAGCTTCTATCATTTAGGAATGGTAAGCTTGTTTCAAAAGGTACAGTGCATAAAAACGAATACATTGATTCAGAGGAAAAAATGCGTTTTCTTTATCAGATTTTTTCCAATCTGTAATCATCACAATTTATTATGGAGAACATTAAGGATATGGTTAAGGATTTATTATATAAAAAATATATTGAACCTACAACAAAGAACAGTAATTTGTTTATTGGTGTAGAAATTGAAATGCCTGTTATAAATCTTGATAAAAAGCCTGTTGATAAAAATATTATGATAAAACTAATCAAGGCTTTTGCTGATGAATTTGGATTTGTACCAACCGGATTTGATGACAATGGGGACATCTACGCTGTAACAAATACAGAAAACGATGATATTTTCACCTTTGATTGCTCTTATAATAACCTTGAAATTTCCTTTGGAAAGGTTCAGGATTTAAATATAATCTGGCAAAGATTCAGGGATTATATTACATTCTCAAACACATTTTTAGAGCCATATAATATTCTGCTTTCAGGCTTCGGAGAAAATCCATATAGAAAATACAATAACAATATTCCAATCCCTAACGGCAGATATAGAATGTTGTTTCACTATCTGAGTTCCTATAAAAATTACTCACCGGAAAGGTTTTTCCATACCTATCCTGAGTTTGGAACATATTCAAGTGCATCACAGGTTCAGCTTGATGTAAAAAAGGAAAATATCGCAAAAACGATTAATCTGTTTAATAAAATAGAACCGTTGAAAGCATTGCTTTTTTCAAATTCTGTACTCAATGGCGATAACGAAGAATATATCTGCATAAGAGATTTATTATGGGAGCATAGTATGCAGGGATATAATAAGCACAATCTTGGTATGTATAATGTTGAGCTAAAGGACAACGAAGATTTACTGAACTATCTTTCAACAACAAGTATTTATTGTACTGAGCGTGACGGGAAATACATTAACTTCACACCGATTATTATAACCGATTACTTCAACAAAGCCACAGTTGAGGGCGAATACTTTGAGAATGGCTCATATCACAAAATAAGATTTAATCCACAGATAAGCGACATTGATTATTTGCGTACATTTAAATTTACTGACCTTACCTTCAGAGGAACTCTTGAACACAGAAGCTGTTGCTGTCAGCCGTTTAAGGATACTATGTGTGTTTCTGCATTTCACTTAGGTATTACAGAAAATTTAGAAAAGGCAGAAAAGTTGATCGAAAACGATGAGTCCGTATTTAACAGAGGCTACACACCAACTGAACTTAGAAAGCTCTTTGTCAAAAGAGAGCTTCCCTCGTTTGTTGCCAAAGAACAGCTAAAGCTATTACTTGAAAATCTGCTTGAAATTGCAAGAGAAGGCTTAAAGAACAGAGAAAAAGGTGAAGAGCAATTTATTGACTGCTTATATGACAGAGCAAAAAAGCTCGCTCCACCAGCAAATGAATATTTTGCTTTGAGAAGCAAAGGCTATACCGATAAGGAAATCATTAAAAAATTCAGCATTCTTGATTAAATCGAGTAGGAGGCTACCCATTAATTGAGTAGCCGACCTCTCACACCACCGT
>JAKSRB010000108.1 GCA_024403825.1 Ruminococcus sp.
ACAATAGCACACGAACCAATTTAAAATCCATAGTGGATAGATTGAAATCACTAAAAGATTTATTCCAAAAATGTTGTAACACCTCATTTAAAATCCATAGTGGATAGATTGAAATTTGATATTAATTATTTGAATAAAGTAATTAATATCGAATTTAAAATCCATAGTGGATAGATTGAAATTAATCGTGAGCAAATGGCACGCATAATATCTTGTTGATTTAAAATCCATAGTGGATAGATTGAAATACATTTTACATCCATTTAATCACCTCTAATATTGTAATTTAAAATCCATAGTGGATAGATTGAAATCCATGGGTGAAAAATTTTAGGCTTTATCAGCCTTATTTTTACCTTTTTTGTCGAGTATCTGATTTTTAATCAGATAGCTTAAAAATTTATCAAAACATATGAAAAATCTCCGATATTTTCTAAATTTTCAAATATTGTCGAGCTTCCACATTTTTTACCTTATGTCAGGTTGACAGATAAATCCTTTATCTACAGAAAATTTGATGTTTTATCATCTTCTTTTCCTAAAAACTCTTTTTTCATCCAACGCTCTTCCCTTGTGTGGAACATTATTACTGAATCTTTATCTTTTCTAATATACTTATCAAGCTCCTTTTTTAAGGCAACTGAGTTTGCCGTACTCAGATTTCCTTCAAATACTGAATTTTGAATATGTGTAAGATATTTTTTACAAATTTTAAATATCTTTGGTAAATTTTTCTTACCCTTTTCATCAGTTATTATATCATAAACAAGAATTACATACAATACTTACCACCAAATTTCAAATCCCTTATATTCTTTTTCACCGATTATATGCTTTACAAGCTTGTACATCTCCAACCTTATCAAAAATTGATATGATACATTCTTCTTTAACTCTCTATGAAAGATTGTTGTTTTAAGCTTGTTATCCAGCTCCTGCATTATTGTTCGTGATGCCTTTTCTGTTAATTGCAAGCCGTTTAAATCTTTTACAAAACTGTTCTCTGTAATTTGATTTCTGTTTAATAGTGAAAATATCAATCTGTCGGCAAGCAATGGTTTAAAAACCTCTGATACATCAAGTGCAAGTGAAAATCGTCTGGTCCCTGGCTGATGCAAAAAGCTGATAGTTGGGTTAAGCTGAGTTTTATATATTTCAGCAAGGGTTTTTGTATATATTAAGGAATTTACATATGAAATCAAACTGTTTATCATATTATCAGCAGGATGATACACTCGTTTATCAAAGTTTATTTCCTGGTCAATGATTATATTCCATGCCCTGTAATATTCCTGTCTTATATTTCCCTCAACTCCCATTAATTCCTCAATAGTTGTTACATTTTCAAGATGCTTTCTAAGCTGTTCTATTCTTTGCATATGCTCTGATACATCTTTTCCTCTGCCATTATAATATCTTAGATTTCGATAAATATTATATGATGCCGCACGAATAAGCTCTGTTGCAATACTCATTCTGTTAGCATAATCAGAATAAGCCATTGCCTGTTTTACGATAAGCTGTCCTGCAAGCTTGCTTTCCTTGGGGTAAAAGCTTCCTATATAAAACTGATAATAATTGAAAAAGTGGGCAATTATTCCGTATTTTGAAAGCAAGCTTAACAGCTTTGAGGTTACTGAAATCTCGTTCATAAAATAGATTTCTTTTACATTTTCAATCGGTAAATCTTTAGTTATACCGTCAACTGTCATAAATCTTATTGTATTATCTTTTTGCGATATATTGCCTGATGAAAAAATATAATAACTTTCCTGCATAAATTACCTCACTTTAAATACAGCAAAAATCGTAATAAGCACAAGACTTACAAATATTTTTCAAATCACATTTTGGTGGCAAAGGTTGATTTATTATCCTTATAATTTCATCTATATATTTCTCAAGCAATTCTTCATCTTCTGCTGAAAGATAAACATCTACACTTTGCTTAAGTAATGGATAGTCTATTCTGCCAGACAGCTCCTCTACCCCACGCTGTTTAAGATAATATAAATAATACTTTAACTGCCAGATTCCTGCATCTTCAATTTTTCGGCTTTTCTTAACCTCGTGCAAAATATGGTGTTCTGAAATGTAATCAATGTTTATAACATTATCTATCATAATATGTTTGCTTTTTCGTTTATATGAAGTTTCGTCCAGTATTTTTCCAAGCTGGACATTTTCATTTTCGCTTTCAAACTGTATTTCATTTGAATAATACCATAATTTACGATGACAAACAAAATAGTAATATATATGCATTCCGCTGATATTATTAGCTGCCATAATGCACCTCAGATAAAATTATCAATAAGGTTTTTATTATCCTTATGTTCCGTCTTATCCTTATTAACAATTACAATTCCTTTTTCAAAAGAATACTCACAATTTTCAAGTACAGGATATTTTACTCCTCTGCAATTTATAAAATTGTTTTGTAAATAACCGTTTGAATTTTTATCCATGCGTACATTATAGTTTGATACCGATACAGTAAGCTTCTGTATATTATCATAAGCCTCAAGTATTTCAGACTTTGAAGAATTTTTATCATTGATTATATCAATAGATTTATTAATATCATCCACATTCTGATTATATACTTCTCGAGGAATTACATCTGTTCTGTCAATGCTACGCAATCCCTCGCTTTTTGATTTCATATAATCACGATTTTTTTCAAGCTCACTTAATGCTTTGCGGTAATCTTTTAAATATTCTGAATTTTCTATATTTTTGACAGACAAATATTCGTTTATCAGCTTAGTTTTATCTGTTTCAGTAATTATTCCGTCAATCGACATACAAGCTTGCTTTGAAAATTTATATATTGTTTCATCGGTAAATTTATATCGTTTGGCATTTCCCTGCAACTCCGTAAAAACATAACAATTATAATTATCACAGTTTTTTCTGCCCTTTCGATTTACTCTTCCAAATCTTTGAAAAAGTGAAAACAAGTCTGAAAGCTCCGTAAACAAAATATCAAAATCAATATCAAGACTTGCTTCAACAACAGAGGTTGAAATCCAAACTTCCGTTTTGCTATTGTCCCTTGAAGCATTTAAAATATCATTTTCCTTTTTCTGTCTATCCCTCTTAATAAAACCTGCATGGAACAAATTTACTGAGATACTTACATCATTTTCATAATAATTTTTTATATTATCATAAATCAAATCAGCGGTATCAATAGAGTTGCAGACAATAAGGAATTTTTTTACAGTATCGCTTTTTAATTCAGAGATTTTTTCAATAATATTATCAGCCTGCATAACTGATTCAGATACTTTAACATTATGTCTGACAATTCCATATTCTGAAAAATCAGCCATAGGAACATCCTGCCCAAAAATCTCAATAAATTCCTGTCTGATAAAGGGTGGCAAGGTTGCAGTCAGAACTGCAACCTTACCTCCAACCTGATGAATTAATTTTACTGCATAAATAATAGCAGCGAACAAGTCAGGCGAATACATCTGAATTTCATCAATGATAAATTTTGAATAAGAACAGGTTGCAAGCTTATATTCATATCCAGGATATTTTAAAACAAAGTCAAATATCTGGTCAGGAGTACACACAGTCATTGGCAGGGACATTTGCTTACTTCTTGCGATATAGCTTAAATCAAAGGTAGCATCAGCTTTTGAATTTTTATACTTATTCAGATATTCAGAGGCAATATCTGAATGCAGCAAGGCTGATTTATCAGAAATAGTGATAAAATCATCTTCAACAAAATCAGTAAACCTTTTTCCTGCAATCAACTCAGAAATACGCTGATACATAGCATTTATAGCAGTTTTGAGTGGCAACACAAAAAAGCACTTATTATCACCGCACCACATAAGTCCTGCTTCTGTTTTACCCTGACCTGT
>JAKSRB010000109.1 GCA_024403825.1 Ruminococcus sp.
AAATTAAAGCTGTTGTCAGATAATTTTTGATGTCTGGCAACAGTTTTTTGTTTTGCTTTTATTCTATCTCAACATCACCTGATTTTTAACTTTACTTTTACTCTTTTATGTGTTAAAATTTTATTGTATGAAATTGAATTTATGGGGGTATAGACCTTGAATTCTCGTTTAAAGAATGATTCTACGGATTTTTTGTTTAAAGCTATTCTTTCTTTGGAAACTGAGGAAGAATGCTACAGATTTTTTGAGGATTTATGTACAAGCTCTGAGCTTAAGGCAATGTCACAACGAATGGTTGTGGCTAAAATGCTTTCTGATAAGAAAATTTATAATGATATTGAAAAGGAAACCGGTGCTTCTACGGCTACAATAAGTCGTGTTAAAAGAGCCTTGTATGATAACGATACCTACGGCTATTCTCTGGTGCTTGAAAAGCTTTCCGGTGAGGAGCTGTAATATGGCTTCTTATGCTTCTTTCGCTCAGTTTTATGACGGACTTATGGAGAATGCAGAGTATCAGAAAAGATGTGACTATATTCTTCAAATTGCTGATAATCATAACCATAATATGGGACTTACACTTGACCTTGCCTGTGGTACTGGTTCTCTTACAAGGGAGCTTTGTCGCAGAGGGGTTGATGTTTTTGGTATTGATGCAAGTGATGATATGCTTTGCGAGGCTATGGCACTTTCTGCTGAACAGGATTTGAATATTATGTTTTTAAAGCAGAAAATGCAGAATTTAAATCTTTATGGTACGATTGATACCTGCGTTTGTACTCTTGACAGTATAAATCATCTAACAAATGCCGATGATGTCCGTAAAACCTTTGATAAAGTGGGCTTGTTTATGGATAATGACGGTCTTTTTATTTTTGATGTCAATACTTTATATAAGCACCGCACTGTACTTGCTGATAATTCCTTTGTCCTTGAAAATGACAAGGTTTTCTGTGTATGGCAAAACACCCTGCTTGATGACGATATTGTGAATATTTCTCTTGATTTCTTTGAAAAGGCTGATAATGTTTATATTCGTTCAAGCGAGAGCTTTTCGGAGCGTGCGTATTCCTCAGATTTGCTTTGTGAATACCTTAAATCTGCTGGTTTTGTGGTTGAAGCTATTTATGGTGATTTGACATTTGAACCGCCTGAGCCTGACGAACAAAGATTGATTTTTGTTGCCAGAATGGTAAAATCCAGAAATGCGGTTTCCTGATTTATATTTAATGCTTTTATAGGAGTTTTTTATGGATAAAATTATTCGTTGTATTACCTCAGACGGTGCTGTTATGGCTTCTGCTATTGATGCCTCTGATATTGTATTTACTGCTAAAAAATTACACAACCTTTCAAGGTCGGCTACTGCCGCACTTGGCAGACTTCTTTGCGGAGCCTCTTTAATGGGCAATATGCTTAAACAAAAGGATGCTTTTATTAATCTTACTGTTTCGGCTGACGGTCAGCTTGGACCTGTAGTAGCAGTTGCTGACAGCTCAGGCAATGTAAGAGGTTATGTCGGCAATCCTTCTTGTCCTACAGATTATTATAACAGCGGTAAAATCAATGTTGCTAAGGCTGTGGGTAAAAACGGTACACTCAGCGTTATGCGTGATTATGGCTCAGGTGAACCATATATCGGCAGAGTTCAGCTTATAAGTGGTGAAATTGCTGAGGATATTACTGATTATTATGCAACCAGCGAACAGATTCCTACAGTTTGTGCCCTTGGTGTTCTTATTGATAAGGAGGACGGAGAGGTACTTCTGGCAGGTGGTTTACTTATTCAACTGCTCCCGGGTGCTTTTGATGATACTATTGAAAAGCTTGAAAAAAATATTTCTGAGCTTGAGCCTGTAACAACAATGCTTGCAAAGGGTATGAGTATTCTTGATATTTGCAAAACAGCTTTGAAAGGCTTTGAAGTGGAGGTTCTGGACGAAAATCCTGTTAATTATGTTTGTACATGCTCAAAGCAGAAGCTTGAAAGATATTTTTGCACTATGTCTGATGATGACATCAGGGCGTTACCTGATGATAGCGGTGTTGCTGAAGCGGTTTGTCAGTTCTGCAATAAAAAGTATGTATTTACCAAGGATGACCTTGAAAAACTGATTATTGAGAAAAACTCATAATGCACCTGACCTGTGGAAATTTTTCATTTTTACAGGTCAGGTTATTTTTTATGAGCTGCATTTGGTTGCAAAAAAATTATAAAAATCCCTGTGGTGTCTTGTATTTTTTACGAAAATTATGTATAATTATAAAGAATATGCAATGACTGACAGCTTGACTGTCTTGATAATGGAGGATTGCAATATGACATCAGATTTTTTTAAGCGTATATCTGCCGGTGCGGTATGCGTTTTGTGCATAATAGGAAGTACATTTATTTGTAATGCGGCTGAGCAGGATTTTTCTATTTCAAAGATTGATGGTATGACACTTACCTTACCTGACGGTATGACTGCCGTTACTCGTGACAGTAAGGCTACAGATAAGTATTTTTCGGTGTTCGGACTTGATTATAATACTACTATGTCAACCTTTAAAAATAATGATATTTATTTACAGGGTATGGATTCATCTTCATTGCTTACCCTTACCGTTACTATGACTCGTACAGAGGATAGCAAGGGAATTAAGAATTATACATTATTGCCAAGTGATAAACTGGGCGAGGTTATTGTTAATTTTATGAATCAGGGCGAATATACAGCATGTACACCTGATCAGACTGATAAAATTGTATGGCTTTATCTTGATACAGATGTTGATGCAAGCGGTAATGAGATTAAAGCATATCAGGCACATACTGTATATGACGGAATGAGTATTAATATTACATTACAGCGTAATGGCGGAAATGTAAATGTATATGATTATGAGGTTTTCAAAAATATAGTGGGTTCTGTCAGCTTTGCTCAGGAAAGTAAAATTGAGCAAATGGTTCCTGTAGTAATTGCAGGCTGTGCGGTAGTAGCAATAATTGCATTATTGGTAATAATAATAGCAATTAAAAAGAGAAAGAAAAAGCTTACAGATGATGTTAAGAAGAATGAAAGAAAACGCAGAAAAAAAATCAAGAATGAGCTTGAAAACAAGGATTACAATCTTGATGAGGACTTTTCAGATGATGAAGAGGAAAGCATTGAGAATATAGAGGATAACGAGGAAGATATTGAGGAAGAAGGATTTGAAGAAACCGAAGATATAAAAATAAAAAACAGTAGTCTTGAAGATGAGGTTACAGAAATTATAGATGATGTCCGTCAGCAGAATGAAAATCAGGGTGGCGAGGCAGAAGAGCTGGTAACAGACAGTAAGCTTGAAGCAGAGCAGGCAAAGGCGGCAGAAGAAAAGAGAATTGCTGAGGAAAAGAGAATTGCCGAAGAGCAGCAGCGTCTTGAAGATGAGCAGTTTGCAGAAGAAGTAAGAAAAATTAAAGAAGAGCAGAAA
>JAKSRB010000011.1 GCA_024403825.1 Ruminococcus sp.
ATCGTCTGCAAGTGTATTCGATTGTAATTGATCGTATTCATGTTAATTTTCGCATAGCTTGGCGTATGTTGCAAGACGTGGGGAGGTTTGACGGTTACTTGAAAAATACGAGCATATGATTTGAACGCCGTTTTTACCAACCGAGGGGGTACCCCCTCGGTTGGTAAAACATTGATTTTCTAACTTTTCAAAAAATACTTACACACTTTACTTGACAAAACCGTCTCCAGTTGAGCCGGTAAAGGCAGACATATTCCCTCATAGTGAAGCTGTGCTGGCTCTTGATGACCCAATACACTCCACAAAGTTGAGTCGCCGGATTTCACCGTCTCGACCTTACAAATTGAACTCTTTTTTCAGAATGTCTATCAGTTCTAAAGCTCGCTGCTTATCAAACTGTATTGTCTGCTTTGCACTTCCCGTGCTTCCTTCAGCTCCATAAGTCTGAATCTGAAATAACTTCTCACCACCAACTACCGTTGATGAATATGTCGTTTCTCTGACATCTTGTTTTCTGAAGTTTCTGTTTTCCTTTTCCCATTTATCTACAAACATTCTCACATCTCCTCAAATATTACTATTTAATCCAGCCCTTTTTCTTGAATTCCTCAATGCGAGCTAAATCCTCAGCTGACGGTTCTTCTGTTTTTGACTCTTCAACAGAAATATTTAAGTACTCATTATTCCATCTATTGAGTATCGCAATAATTTCATCCGAAACTCGAATGTCACGTTTCATAATAGAATCCATATTACAATCAGAGACATCGGATGTTCCAAGAGCCTTTGTAATAGCGATTTTAGAAGCAAAATATTCCTTTTTCTTCTTACCGAAATAGCCATTACCAGCTACGATATTAAGCTTCTTTTCAAACGGCAGCTTATTACCTATATGCTCAATCTTTTCCTTGATGGTCGCATCTGACTCATCCGGGAAATAGTTTGTCTGCCACTTCTGAGGGAAGATATGCTCAATTTCCCATTTTGCAGGCAGAAGCTCATCTTGCTGCTCATACGCCAATGTCTTCAAAAGCATGCGTACCGCACTTTTATATGATTTGCGGTGTTTTTTATGCTGTTTTTTTACAGCCTCTTTTTCTTTACATTTAGCCTCATATTTGATATTATAATCTTAGTAAATGCATTTTTACGACAAGTAATATGAGGATTTATTATGACTATCTCTTGTAGTACCGAAGCTGTGGGAATTCTTTATGATTTTTGAATTTGTAGTATTTTCTCACAGCATTTTGCATTGGCGTATGTGCTGGGTTTTCGTGAGGCTTCAAGCCCATCAATGAATCGTACATCCGATCGTCATCGGCTACTACTTCATCGAGGGATATACCCAGTATTTCTTCAGCCTTTCGTGCCCTGTACATTCTCGAAGTGACTGCCTTGGCACTGGTAATTGATGGCTCTTGACTTAAAAAGTCCTCGAATAATCTCTCATTCTGCATGATGTTCATCTCCTTGAAAATATCATATCATAAAAGTGTGCAATTGTAATACTCGAGAAAAATTAAATGTTATTGCACTAAACTGATTTAGATGAAGTTGTAAACACCTTATTATTTGATGTTGTAAACCTTGATGAGCCTGTGCAGGAGGAACTTCTCACTTCAATTAAACGAGAGGGGAAGGTAATATATGAAAAAGTTTGATAATTATTATAAAGCATTAGACAACCTTAAACAAATTGAAAACTATACCGAACCATATGATACTGTAACTGAAACTGGGTTAGTTGCATTATTCGAGATTTGTTTTGAACAGTCCTGGAAAGCAATGAAAGAAGTGCTTGAATATCATGGTTATGATGATAGTAAGACAGGTTCTCCAAGAATGATTATTAAATTAGCTTTTAGTGCTGGAATGATTAAAGATGAAGAAACATGGTTATCTGCTCTTTCCTCAAGAAATGATGTTCCTCATTCTTATAATGAGGAAATTGCTCTTGGTATTATACGAAGAACTTCAGAATTATTCTTTAAAATCTTTACAGACCTTAAATCAGCGATTGGGCACAGTTATTCCTCGGTGGCAGGTCGTTTTCTGATAGACAATTTCATCTGTCTATGATATGATAATAGTAAAATATCTGATTTAAAATCAGAATTCGGAAACAATCATTTAATTTATTCTCAGTTTTAATAGAAAGTATAAAATTATGAAAAGGAAATCAAAAAAAGCTATGCTTATTATGCTTATTACAATTACGGCAGTTATTGTGCTTGCATTACTGTCAGTTTTTGTTTCACGCCTCATAAACAGCAATAAAAACAAAATTGATACCCAAAACGGAATTCAGGAATCTACATACATAGACATAGACGGGATGAAACAATACATTCAGATTCGTGGAGAAAATACCGAAAATCCCGTTATGATTTTCATTCACGGAGGTCCTGCAAGTCCTATGGGATATGTTTCGGCTTATTATCAGAGAGAACTTGAATCTGAGCTTACTATTATCAACTATGACCAGCGTGGATGTGGTAGAACTTACTATGCCAATGAATGCGATGCAAATTCCAACATAAACCTACTTGTTGATGACCTTAATTCAATAGTTGAATACGCAAAAGAACGCTTTGGCAAGGATAATGTAATTATTGCAGGACATTCTTGGGGGACTGTAATCGGCAGTATCTATGTACAGGAGCATCCTGAAAATGTAAGCTGTTATATCGGCATTAGTCAGATTACAAACCTTTATGAAAACAAGCTAAACGCCGCACGAACAGCTCTTGAAAAATATGAAATCCAAGGAACAGATGATGAGAAAAAACTTTCAGAACTTATCAAAAGAATGAGTCAGGTCTGCGAATATAACGATATGTCGCTTGACAACCTCGGTCAGCTTGTTTCAATAACTTCAAAGTACATTGCTTGTGAAGGCGAAATGTCAGGATTTTCTCAGATGATTACAGGCATTACTTCTCCGGATATGAACTTTGAAGATATTAAATGGTTTATGTCACAAATGAATACAGAAAAATTCTTTGCCCAGAACAGAGACATAATGGAGTATGCTTTCTTTGGTTTTGATATTGATACGCTTTCAAAAACCTATAATGTTCCTGTATATTATCTTGCCGGCAAGGGCGATTATGCTGTTTGTCAGAATGACGCTGAGGCTTATTATGAAAGTATAGAAGCACCTGACAAAGCCTTTTATTGGATTGAAAATGCAGGTCACAGTATGTTTATGGATAATCCAAAACTGTATTGTGATGCCATAAAAGATATTTTGTCAAAATTTAATGATTGATTTCTTGTAGATTAATTTAACTTAGCATTAAAAATCCCAGTTTGCCGATTTAAAATATTAGAAAGGGTTGATATTATGTCAGATAATAAATTTTATGCAACAAAAGAGGATTGGGAAAATTATCCAATGCCTGAAAAAACGGATTCGTTTATTATTAAAAGAAATTTTAAAAAGGAAGAAATTGATAACCTGAAATCAGGGCATATTCCCAGAGAGATGGAAGATAAATGGTTTTCGTATTTTGAAGATAATAAGTTGTATATTCATCGCAGTTGGACTGGAATATGTATCTATATTGTCGAATTTAATTTTAAATCAAATTTCATATCTAAATTTATAACAAATAAGCATAGAGTTATTGTTAATAGAGATGAAAATCAGTACGCCTGCACAGATATTGATGAGGATATAGAGCAGTTGAATTATTTGCTTAATTTATGGGGTTAATTTTGGCTTGATGAGAGGAGATAAAAATGAAAAAGTGGTACTGCGTTAAGCAAAGAACATTGCTATTAATTGCAGGAATAGTGTGGATGATTGCAGGCTTTAATGTTGCCAGATTAGGAGTGTTATCATATTTTCTGATAGGGTTTGATTTTTATTTGCCCATATTATCTGCATTGATTTTTGTATTGTTCGGAGCAATGTTTTACAGAATGTCAAAAAAGCATATTAAAAGAATAAATGCTTATAAGGAGTATCGCCCATTTTGGATTTTTTTTGATTTGAAATCTTACATAATAATGGCAATTATGATGAGTGGCGGTATTGGATTAAGATATGCTGGAGTATTTCCAGATTGGTTTGTAGCATTTTTCTATACTGGTCTTGGTTGTGCATTATTTCTCGCAGGAGTATTGTTCATATTTTCATTTTTCAAACAAATTTTACCCCAATAGTCTTATAGCTATAATAAACTGATTAATCCTATAATTCCAATACAATATCAGATTGAAAAATAAAAACAGAGTAATTTGGTTACCCAGATTACTCTGTTTTTTCAGTTTTAAAATACTTACTTATGGTTTAGTATTTCATTAAAAGCCAAGTGAATACAATCAACTATATTGCTTGGCAGCATTGATATTTTTCCGTACTTCTCTGCGGCAATATCTCCTGCAATCCCATGTATAAATGCTCCAGCTATTGCGGATTTGTATGGTTCTGTACCTTGTGCAAGCAATGCTCCGATTATTCCTGCCAATACATCTCCACTTCCGCCTGTTGCCATTCCTGAGTTACCTGTCGGATTTATGAAAAGCTCTGTTTCATTACTACTGTCAGGCTTGGCTATTATAGTACCTTTCCCTTTTAGGACGCAAATTACTCCGTATTGTTCGGCAAATGCTTTGGCGGCTTGCTCTCGGTTGGAGTTTATTTCTTTTATGCTCAGTCCATTAAGTCTGGACATTTCTCCAGGGTGAGGAGTTATTATTATCGGTGCTTTCGCTTTTTTTAATATTCCTTTGTTTTCGCTGACACAGTTTAATGCATCTGCATCTATTACCATTGGTTTTGTGCAGTTTTCTATTAAACTGTAAACTACTTTCTTGGTATCCTCACTTACAGACATTCCACAACCGATTAATACTGCCTTTGATGTATTTGCCTGCTCTATCAGAAATGGGATATTATTTTTGCTGATTTTTCCGTCCTCAGTTTCGTCAAGCGGATAAAATACGCTTTCAAGCATACATTGTGAGGCTATAGGATATATGCTTTTTGGTAATGCTGTTTTTAATAAGCCAATACCTGACCTTAATGCTCCTTTTCCTGCAAGAATTGATGCTCCTGCCATTCCATAACTGCCACTTATGCTAAGTAGTGAGCCACAGCTTCCCTTATTTGCATCATCTGGCCGCATATATATTGCATTTTTTACAAGTGTATAATCTGTTATTTTCATAATAATTACGCATCTTTTCTGTAGAAAAGCTTAATTAATAAATCATGGCTAAGATGCTTTTTCATTCCCTGTAAAGTGTTTTCGTCAGGATTGAAAATCAACAGACATTTGCCATAAGCGGGGCTGTTAAAGGTTGCATAATAGTTCTCAGCTTCTTTGTCTATATCAGCAGCGGCAATGTATGTTTTTGAAAATCGCATACCATTGATTGTTTTTTCTCCTTTGCCAAGCTTTTCTATTTCGTTTATTTTTACTTTGCATAATACCTTGCGTTTGCGTAAGGCTATTATTTTTGATACTGTCAGTTCACTGCCAAGAACTGAGTATTCAAATTCAACCTTCTGACTTGTAAATACATACCATACTACATATATGCCTATAAGAAATGCAAAAAATCCAATATATATTAAGTAAGGGGTTATTACATATGCAAGTGAAATGCATAATGTTGGTACAAGCAACAGCAGTAATATTGATATTATTTTAATAATCAGATTTTTTGGTTTATTTACCCTTTTTACAACCTGTTCGTTAAATCCGTCCAAATTCAACACTCCTGATTTAATATGTTTTTTATTTTCGTTTTTTATATTTCTGTTTGCTGTCATAGTTTATGCAAGGAGAGTTTAAGTCAAGATAAGCTATATCATGATGAGGAACTCTGTCTTTTTCAGGCGGCAGCTTCATATAATCTCCAAATACCATTGTCAGATATTCGTCATAGCCTGCCATACAGGGCATTTCATAGCCCTCAAAGGTTACATAATCTACACCCTCATATATATGCTTTGGATATTCAACCTTCATCCAATGAGGTCCGGAACATAATTCTGTTACGCATTTGTTTTCATCAAGGTTATACTGCATCATCTTTTTTTCGCAGAATTGCCATATTTTTCTCCTAAGCTTGTCCCCTCGGAAAATTCCAAGCAAAACTCTGCTGCCAAATCCGATTATGCCTCCATGATTTTCAGGTACTATCTGTGCAAGAAACAGAGAATACAGCATTGTCCATACATACTGCATTTTTCTTGCAAATCTGCTGTCAGGGCAGACATCAAGCGGAAATACATCAAGCACAAGTCCATGAGGTATATCTATATCAATCTGATTTGCCTTTACCATTGTGTAGTTTGTATCGGTAATTGTAGTGAATATGTTTCCTGTAAATATATTTTCATCGGTTCTGAGAAGTCTGAAACGGCTGTTTTCATTATGCTGTTCTTTCCAAAGCTTGGGCAATTTTTCATAATCTGAGCGTGGCATAATTACATCGGCATCATCATCCCAAGGCACAAATCCTCCGTTTCGCAATGCTCCGATAAGTCCGCCACCGATTAGATATACTTTTAAATTGTTTTTCTTGCAGAAATCCCTGAAATATACAAGCATATCAAGCTGTTTAAGCTGTAATTCCCTCAATTTTTCCGGTGTAAGTTTTACAAGTTCGGACATAATAATTCTCCGTTCAGGTTAATTAGTGCAGAGTGTTTTCTGCAATTTTTTCCTTTACCTTTTCAATTCGAGCCTTTGCAGGACTTCTTTTAAGCTTTTTCTGCCACATTGGAATCTGTATCAAACCAACAATAGTGCCTATTCCGTAGGAAATATGCAGAACAGGGAATATGATTGGTAAAAGAAAAAACTGTGGCTGAACATTTTTCATTGTCATACAGCCAACTGTATTTACAATATCAAACATTCCATAAACTGTAATCAATATATAAAGCAACATTGGGTGTCCTGCATATGCCAGCAAGCTCAGAAAAATAAGCGACATTACGAACAGAAATGGCACAAAATGAAAGTATGACAGACATTTCGGACATTCTGACACTGTAAGACCTATCCATCTGCCGTTGGAATATTTTTGTCTTATCATATCTTTAAGGTTATTTCTTGAATGCTGATATGATATTATATCAGGACAACAGCACATTTTATAGCCTGCCATTCTGATTCTATAATGAAATTCATTATCTTCAGTTCTGCCAAGGTCCTCGTTAAAGCCACCGACCTTTTCAATTACCTCACGCCTGTAAGCGGCATGAAAAAGACTATCCAGATATTCCTTTTGTGTGGCAGGTCTGCGGTATGAGGCAACCGAGCTTCCGAACAGAGAGTCCTCTGCCGCAAGCAAGGTAAGCTTCCATGATGATACATCTGAAGTAATGTTCGGTCTGCCACCGCCAACAACATTTTCGCCCTGCTTTATGTTATAAACATTGCGTGCAACAAAATTTCGTGGGATTCTTGCGTGTGCATCAACCCTGATAATTATATCGCCCCTTGCATTCATAAGAGCATAATTCCATGATGAAGCCTGATTTTTTTTAGGGCATTGTACTATATTAACATCGTAAAAGCCAAAATCTGTGTTTTTAAAATCCTCCATTTTCTGGTGGGTTTTATCCGTTGACATACTGTCAACAAACACAACTTCAATTAATTCGTGTGGATAATCCTGCAATGCTATATCTCTGAACAGTCCGTCAACTGCATCCTCTTCATTGTAGGCTATCATACAAAGTGATACCAACATAAAATTAACCCCTGTATTCGTTTATTCCAAACAGCCATTTTGCTGAATTTGCCATTGAAACTCCAAGATAAGGTAAAACATAAAAGGCAGGCACTACAAAAAAGCATAATGCAATCCAGCCTGTGAAGGTAAACAGAAGCTTAAATGTTTTACCAAAATTTTTCAAGGCAAAGCTGTACATTTTAAAAGTAAAGTGTGAAAGTGGATAATGCTCATTTACAGATAGATATAAAATCGGATAATGTGCAAAAATCATATAAAGGAAAATTTTTATTACTATTCCTGCAATATAAGAGCCAGTAAGGCAGAGTGTACCAAATGAAAACTCTGTAATATTGTTTATATCCATACCTGTTGCCATATTTACATAAAAATATGGATTAAGTCCGTAACCAAGACCAATTACAAGAACACCTGATACAAAATTTATTATAAGAGCCTTTAGATAAAGCTGTTTTTCTGCAAAGAAGTAGAAAAAATCACTTAAATCAGTTTTTCCATATCTTGCGGTATTTATGAACATTCTGTATAACCCTGAATAGAGGGGAGAGAGGAACAGAGCGGAAACTATCAACGCAAAATTTACAATGATTTCAGCAATTCGGTTTTCCTTTATTGTTTCTCCAGTTTCATAATCGTAGGTTTCAAAAAAGTTAAGCACAAGTGAACCGATTAAGGCTATTCCGATTATTGCTGTCAATATAAACAAAACAGCAGATATTATGGCAACCCAGTTCCCTTTTAAGGATTGCTTTGCCTGATTTCTTATAATTTTTTCTGTACTCATTATTAACCCCTTTATCTTTTATTGATTATAGGCTGTTGTCTGTGTATAGTCTATACATTGCTTCAAGACAGATTTGGGCGTGTGTAAAGTAATTATTTACATCAACACTTTCATTTGAATTATGCATTCTTATGTCATCATTTTTGAAGTTTGGTCCAAAAGCCACACCCTTACCCTGTAGCTTGCGTGCATAGGTTCCTCCACCTGTTGAATATAGCACAGCTTTTTCACCTGTTACGCTTTCGTATGCCTCAGATAGAGCTTTGATAAGCTTTGAATCTTTTTCTACATATAAAGGTGGTTCGTGATGTATAACATTAACCTTTAAATCACTATTATGTGCAACTCTCTTGAATTGACTGAGAACACTTTCCCCCTTGACCGTTACAGGATAGCGTATATCGAATCGTGCTTTGGCAGTTTGCTCATCATCAATATCAACAGAGCTTAAATTTACTGTAAGATTTCCGGAAACTGAATCACTCATTTTAAGTCCAAGTGAACGACCATTTGTTTCATTGTTAATTGCATAGTCTATAAATGAACAGATTGAGCCTATTTCTCTTGATTCATATGCATTTGAAATAACATCTACCAAAGCGGCAGCGGCATTTGAACCCTTGTGAGGCTCGCAGGCGTGTGCAGCTTTACCTCTGCTGATTATTACAAGACCGTCTATAGAATATTTAAATTCAAAATTTCCTTCGCTTGCATCTGCAAGTCGCATCAATGTTTGCTCGTCATAGCTTGAGGAGTCAAGTATAGCATATGCAAGGTCAGGTACGGCATTTATTGCATTTCCTGAGTGGAATTGTGTAAGCAGGGTGGCATTGTTTAATATGGTGCTTACTTCAAGCTGTAAAATTCCCTTTTCAGCAAAGCATATTCCATAGTCGCTGTCAGGGGTAAAAGCATAGTCAGGGAGAGGCATTTTTTCAAAATATCCGTCCATATCGTCCATTCCGACCTCTTCACTGGTTCCATAAATTGCTCTGATGGTGTTTGCCCCCTCAATTCCTGCATCCTTTAATGCTCTAAGGCAATACAGGTTCACAAGAGCCGCACCCTTATCATCAGCAATACCTCTGCCATAAAATCTGCCGTTATCTTCAGTTAGTGCAAATGCAGGATAAGTCCAGCCGTTTCCCTGTGGAACTACATCAAGATGTGAAAGTACACCGCAGAGCTTTCCGTTGTTTCCAAGCTGTATATGTGCGGACTGTTCGGTTATTTTTTCACCGATAAGTCCGAAATCCTTTGCTCTCTGTAATATGAAGTCAAGTGCTTTTGAACATTCCTCTGGCTTTTCACTTGCCACAGATTCTATGCTAAGAAGTGTATTAAGGTCTGCTAAAAGCTCATCTTTATAATCTAAAATTTTATTTCCAAATAACATCGTTCATTACCTCCTGTATATTGTAATATGAAATAACATTTATTTCAACAGTTTATTAAAAAATATTGGAATAATTTGTAATATTTTAATTTGCTTTAATAATATATTGTTAGTTGGCAGTTGTAAATTAATGCTTTTTACTGCGTTTTCTGAAAAGGAATATCAATCCTATATATATTATAAAAGCACCCAAGGAGCAGATTGTAATTGTTTTTCCTAAAGAAAAACCAGGTGTTTCATAATTAAATTCAATTTCACATTCGGTTTCAGCAGGAATTTTAATCGCCATAAAGCCATAATCTGCTTTTTCAACCTCGACAGCTTCACCATTTACCTTTGCAGTAAATCCTGTACTGTAAGGAACTGTAAAGAATAACAGATTTTCCTTGCCTTTGTTATTGAAATGAGCTTCAAAGCCCTTGTCAGTATATCTGAAATCTGAGCAGCTGTTGGCTTTTAGCTTTTCACAATTAGCGGTATAACTGAATATTCCGTATTTAAAGCTTGTTGTTATGCTTTCAAAATCATTCGGAAGCTGGTCTATCTCTTTTCCGTTGCGGTAAAGTGCTGAATATTTTTCCTGAGTATATCCTGTTATTTCCGGATATTTTTCCATTACTTCCTTTGAAAGCACCATTGCATAGAGCAATGCCTCTGAGCGATAAGAGGTCTGTATTGTTT
This sequence comes from Ruminococcus sp., assembly GCA_024403825.1. Classification (GTDB taxonomy): domain Bacteria; phylum Bacillota; class Clostridia; order Oscillospirales; family Acutalibacteraceae; genus Ruminococcoides. The sequence goes on from JAKSRB010000011.1 coordinate 10,587, forward strand.
TAAATTCTTCTTCGGTTATGAATTTGTCAAACACAAAACCCATTGGAATATAACTTTCATTTTCATATATATTAAAATTATTGCTTGTAGAATTAAATGTCCAGTTTGGCATTCTTGTACTGCCGTCCTCAAGGATAAATGAATTTTTTATATCCTCTTCGTTGTCAGGAATATAGTCAAACAGATATTTACAGCTTAAGAAAGAGCGTAAGCCGTATGCTGATGTATCAGGTCTTGAGGCAACATCACGAGTTATGCCGAGTGCATTATAAAATTTCATTATAGATGCCGATACAGAGCTTTGAAAACAGTTTATGCTCTGAATTTGCCAGAACATCTGGGTATTGTCAACACAGTTGAAGAGGTCACTACGCACTTCATCAAGGTCTTTTATTTCAATATTGTCACGCTTGCCGAGAATATCGTGTATTATAGGTTCTCTTGTATCGCTTGAAACATATCCGCTTGCTATTACAAATAATGAGCATAGATATGCGGATATGCATACCCCAATAAGTAAAATTACATTGAATCTTCTTCTGAAAGGCTTGAATTTTTTATATATCAGGGCAAATCCGAGCAGGCTCATCATTGCAAGCATTACATAAAGCCAGAATCTTGGAAAATCTGCCTGAACTCCCAGAGTGTAGCTGATAGCATCGTTTTCGTCTTCGTTTTCAAGTGGCATTGCACCAATGAAAACCGCAAGACCTGTTGTAATTCCTGCTGACCAGCAAACAGCCCTGTTCCAGTCTGTTTCGCTGTCCTCTAAGGCTCTCAGGGTTGCCAGTACAAGCATTAATTCAATCATATAATACCAGCGTGCATAAAAAATTGTGGTATTAAAAAGCTGAAACATACTGTTTGTAATCGGAATAAGTGCCAGCAGCATAAGCAGAGTTATAATTTTTTTGAGCCAATCTCTTTTTCTCAGCTGCAAATAGGCAATAACACCTGTCATTCCAAATAAAGGCAGCCAACCTGCAACCGATGCCCATCTGCAATTTGAATCAGGTGTGAACACAGGGAAGGCGGCAGTATCGGCAGGAAAGAAAAAGCTTAATATAATCAGCCAATATCGCTGAGGCTGACTATAAACAAGAGTATCCCAGCCCTGTGGAATACTTTCAAGACGAGGATTTTCAATAACTCCAAGAACTGACGGAACAAGTATGAAACAGCTTGCAAGAAATCCGATAGCAACCTCGAGGGCAAGCATAAGAAAATTTGATAATCTGAATTTATATGTTTTTGTAAATGTAATCATTAAAAAATAGATAATTACAAAAAATACCTGACCAACAAAGAAATAGTAATTTACAACACAAGCCACGCATACTGCAAGTGCAAAAATTCCTCTTTTGTCATCGTAGATAAAGGCATCAAGAGCGGCAAGCAGTAACGGAAATACAATCAAAGGCTCGTGAAAATGAAAGAAAAATACATTGTAAATTGAAAAGCCTGAAAAAGCGTACAAAATACCGCCAATCATAGCATTAATTCTGCGTTTTGTATGTCTTTTAAGGTATAGGTACGCACTAAGACCCGCACAGCCGAATTTAAAAATAAGTAAAGGTCCTATCAGATAGGGGACAGCCTCGCTTGGAAATGGAATGGTAAGCCAGAAAAACGGACTTCCGAGAAGATAAAAGCTGTAGCTTGAAATAAAATCTGAGCCGAGGTCAGTTAAATTATGCCAGTTAGAACCGCCTGCATGGATATAATCGTGGGCAAGCTGATAAAACGGAATTTCCTGAACATTGAAATCACCATAATAAAAGAATATGCCATTTCCGAGAATTATAAAAGGTACAAAAAGCAGAATTGCAAGCAAAATAGATGCAATAAATGTATATAATCCGAAATTATGTTTAAATGAACTTTGTTTCAATCTGGTATTCATTGGATGCTCCGATATTAAATAGGTTATTTACATTTTGCTCAAAAACAGTATAATGTAAATTAAATAAAAGCTAAAAAATTTGCAGAAATACAAATTATGATTAGCAAGCATTACTATATTATAACATATTTTCAAATAGTTTGCACTAATTTTTGTAAAAAATCAGGAGAATAATAACTATGAAACAATCACATTTCTATGCAATGCTGTCAAGAATGAAATATATTAACCGTTGGGGACTTATGAATAATACTAAAAATGAAAATATCAGCGAACACAGCTTGCAGGTAGCATTTATTGCACATTGCCTTGTGTTGATACATAATAAGCGATTTGGAGGCTCACTAAATCCAGAGAGAGCCGCAATGCTTGCTATGTATCACGATGTAACAGAGATAATCACAGGAGATATGCCCACACCAATCAAATATTTTAACCCTGAAATAAAAAGAGTATATCAGAAGATTGAGGAAAATGCGGCAGACAGGCTTGTAAATATGCTGCCTGAGGATTTCAGGGAGGATATTGGGGCAATAATAAAGCAAAACGCAGAGGTTGATTCAGAGCTAAAGCCGTTTGTAAAATCGGCAGACAGATTTTCTGCATTAATAAAATGCATTGAGGAGTTAAGAATGGGCAATACGGAATTTTTAAAGGCAAAGGAAGCTATAGAAAATTCTATTCATAATATGAATATGCCTGAGAATGAATGTTTTGAAAGAGAATTTCTGCCGTCATTCTTTCTATCTATTGATGAACAGGATTAATTATAATAGATTCAGAGAAAATAATTCACTAAAAATTTGCATAAATTAGTAAATAGCAAAGAAATATGTCGATTATTTCTATTTTAGAAATATAAAAATGACCTGTATGTTATAATTAAATAAATATACTGATAATATTACGCATAATCAGCATTTTTTGATGCTTGATTATTTTTAGATGTTTCGATATTATTATCCGAATCGGAGGAGTTAGATGTCAGACAGCAATGCTAAAAATCTGGTTGATATAAGTTCTGGAAAACAGGTGAAGAAAATTTATAAGACTAAGGGCAGGGTAAAAAGGATTATCTGTCTGGTACTTTCAATTATTTTCCTGCTTACAGGCAGTGCAACCGTTTATTATTATTCAATACTTAATTCCCTTAATTTTAAAGATATTACAGAAATAATTAAGGGTGATAATAATAAAAATACCAAGCCGACCACCTCTCTTGTTGATGAGCTTCAGGGCGGTGACAGGACTAATCTTTCGCTTACAGACGGTGAGCTTTTGCAGGATACCAAGGTGCTTAATATTATGCTTTTTGGTGAGGATAACTCAGGCGATGACGAGTATGGCAGAAGCGATACTATGATTATGATGTCTATTGACAACAGACATAAAAAGCTCAAGCTGACCTCCTTTCAGAGAGATACCTATGTTTATATTCCTGGCTACGGATATAATAAAATCAATGCCTCCTACACCTATGGCGGTGCAAAGCTTGCAATTCAGACCATTGAAACAAATTTTGGTGTAAAGGTTGACCGTTATGCGGTTGTTGACTTTGACAGCTTTATTGAAATTATTGATACTCTTGGCGGAATTGATTTGGAAATCAATGATGAGGAAATTCAGTATATAAACTACCAGATGTACAAAAATGGTCAGGTTGATGATCCTGGTACTATCAAAGAGCCAGCAGGTATGGTTCATCTTACGGGTCAGGAAGCTTTGTGGTATGCACGAAACAGAGGTCTGAGCATTGGTGAGGACGGCAATACAATAGGTATTACCGGTGATGACTGGGACAGAACTTCAAGACAGAGAAAATTGCTTGAAAAAATGTTCAATGATATGAAAAAGGCTGACATAACCAAAATTATCTCAATAGTTGGTTCTGTAGGACCTCTTGTAACAACAAATCTTAAAAAGGATGAAATTACTGCCCTTGTATCACATTCAATGAAATATTTGAAGTATGATGTAGAACAATATTATGTTCCTGAGCAGGGATTGTGGTATTATAACGATAATTCTGAAGTAGGTTCTGTAATTCAGATAAGCGATATGTCAAAACAAAGAATAAAGTTTGCAAAGTTCCTGTATGAAGAGCTTATTGCGGCTGATGTTGCTCCAATGACTTCTATGCCTGTTGAGGATCAGTATAGTGATGTTCAGGATAATCAGAATGTTTATGGCAATTATTAATTAGTAAATAAAGTTATGGGGACTGTATCATTTTTGGTGCGGTCCTTTTTGCTTAATATCAGATGTAAGGGAAATATTTATGAAAAATACCAAAAATAAAAAAGTTATTTTTAATGACAAAGTTTATATCCAAATTATAGTGACTCTTAACCTTGTACTGATAGCATCATTGCTTATATGGGCATTTCTTGGTTATACAAATAGTATTGAAAGTAATATAAAACCGCTTAGTATGGTTGGCAGCTATTCAGCTGATGACGGAGAATGGCAGCCTCTAAATTCTGACAAGTTTGTTAATAAGGGTTATACCAAGGTTGTGTTCAAGGGTAAATTTTCTCAGAATTTGCCAAAAAGAAAATTTGTTACCCTGTCTTTATGTGATGTTTGGGGAGAAATGAAAATAAACGGAATTACTGTAGCTGAAAATTACGCTGAAAACAGGCGAGTAAAAACAGATACTCCTGGCCATTCAATAAAGTACATACCTTCTGAATATTTCGAGGATGATTATGTAATTGAGCTTATAATGAAATCTCCTTATCCTGCAAATCTTAATAAGTCAGCTTTTAGCGATACCTTTAATTTTATGGTTGTGGGTGACAAAAGTGCTTTATATGAGGTGCTGTTAAAATATCATACATTCGGACTTTTTGTAGGACTTGCCGTAATATTTTTTGGCTTGTTTGGCTTTGGTTTTTCAGGTATTCTTTTTGCAAAAAATAAGTATAATTATTTTGCTTTTGCCTTTGTTGCAATTTCCTGCGGTTTGTATATGATTACAGACGAAATATTCCAGTTTTTACCTCTATGGATAGATAATCCTTTCTTATGTATGCTGATTGATAAATTGCCAAGCTATCTTATTGTGCTTGCAATCTGTGTATATATCAAGGCTAATGTTGCAAACAAAACAACTGTACTGATAATGGATATTGCAGTTACGCTATCGTTTTTTGCAATGCTTATGGCATCAATTATGCAGTTTGCTGGCTTTAGTGATATTCTTTCAAGTGAGATTTATCTCTATCCTGCGGCTATTATTGGATTAATGGGCGGTTTTTCCTGTATTATTGTTGAATCATTCAAATTCAAAAACAAAAATTCTCAACAGGTGTTAATTGCATTGTCACCAATTATTCTGGCTGAGCTTCTGGAGTATATTAATGGATACTTAAGCCTTTGGCCTGAAAGAATTTTAATTCGCGTATTTATGATAATTTCTATCTTTATTCAGCTTGTATTTCTGATTAAGGCTACCGTTGCACATTACAAGAGTATGATTAAATATCAGAAATTGCAGACAGAATTGTTACAATCAAGAATTTCAATTATGGTATCTCAGATTCAACCGCATTTTCTTTACAACTCGCTTACTTCAATAGCAATGTTATGTGAGAAAAATCCGAAAATGGCAAAAACCGCCACTATTGAGTTTGCGGATTATCTCAGAGGAAATATGAACTCGCTTAAGGAGAAAAATCCAGTACCGTTCAGCAATGAGTTAAAGCATCTGAAAACCTATCTTTCGCTTGAAAAAATGCGTTTTGGTGAGGATTTGAATATTGTGTACGATATTCAGGCATCTGACTTTATGATACCGTCACTCACCGTTCAGCCACTTGTTGAAAATGCTGTTAAGCATGGAGTTGGTATGAAGGACGATGGCGGAACTGTTACTATAGCTACTCGTGAGGACGAAAAAACATATCAGGTTATTATTACCGATGATGGTGTTGGCTTTGATGTAAATGAAAAGAAAAATGATGGCAGACAGCATGTTGGTATGGAGAACTGCAAGAGCAGATTAAAGGAAATGGTAAACGGAGAAGTAATCATCACCAGTAAGCGTGGTGAGGGAACAGTATCTAAAATAATTATACCGAAAGGAGAAGAATAAAATGAATATTTTTGCAGCAGATGATGAGGCATTGGCACTTGAAATGCTTGTACAGGCAATTAAGGAGGCTCGCCCTGATGCTACCGTATATGACTTTCAGAAGCCAAAGAAATTACTGGAGTTCGCACAGGAAAATCAAGCTGAAATTGCGTTTCTTGATATACATATGAGAGGTATGAACGGTGTTGAGCTTGCAAAAAAGCTGAAAGACTTAAATCCGAAAATCAATATTATTTTTGTGACAGGATTTGATGAATATACAGGTGATGCAATGGCAATGCGTGCAAGTGGCTATGTTATGAAGCCTGTTTCAAAGGAAAAGATTGAAACAGAGCTTGCAGAGCTGAGATTTCCGATAGTGCCAAAAAGCAATGCCTTGTTAAAGGTACAATGCTTTGGCAATTTTGATGTTTTCACCCCTGACGGCAAGCCGGTGCATTTTGAACGCAGTAAATCTAAGGAGGTATTTGCTTATCTTATTCATAAGCATGGAAGCTCCTGTTCAACAAAGGAGATAGCTGCAATATTATTTGAGGATGCACCATATGATTTAAAGCAACAGGCTTATGTACAGAAAATCATATCCGCATTAGTTAAAAGTATGAAGCAAATCGGATGTCAGGATGTTGTAATAAAAAAATATAATAGCTTGTCTGTTAATTGCGATTTGATTGACTGTGATTATTTCAGATTTTTTGATTTGGATTCAGGTGCGGTAAACTCCTATAACTGTGAATATATGGAGCAATACTACTGGGCAGATTTTATGTTTGAGAGCTATGATGACTACGATTAATTAATATTAATAATTGCAAAAATAAAAAATCCTTGAATTATGTCTGATTTTTGTCATAGTCACTATGCTATACTTTAGACACAATCAAATAAACAAAGTAATAAAAAATCAGTTCATAATAGGAGTTAATTATTATGTTAAACGAAAAAATTGCAGCAATTATTTTTGCAATGGCTATTACAGCTACTATAGGAACATCAGCCCTGATTACAGGCTGTGGCAACAATAAGAAAGCAGAGGAAAAAAACCGAAACACAATAAGCACAACAGCAAAGGCATCAACAGAGGATATTGCAGGAATAGCAAATCCTTGGCAGGATTGCGGACAGGATACTGAAATGGCTGAAAAAATTGCAGGATTTTCAATTAAAGCACCAGCATTTTCAAATTATACAATATATGCAATGAATGGTGTTATTGAAATTCAGATTGATACAGAGGATAATGGTACAATCAGCTTCAGAAAGGCTGAGAGTGATAATGTAAATGTATCAGGAATATACGAAGAATTGCACTATGTTATGCTTGATAACAAGGATTTGAAAACACCTGCAAGCATTGGCTGTGATTCGGATGGTAATATCAAGGTTGCAACATGGTCACAGGGTGATTACAGCTACACAATGACAAGTGACGGAGAAATTGAGGTTGAGGATGTAGTCAATTATATAAATCAGATGTATGATGCAAATGCTTAATGTGCTATTTTGATTTAGGGGTTTTTATATAGATGAAAGGGCATCCCGTTATGGGGTGTCTTTTCTGCGTTATAAAGTATTTTAACGATAAAACAACAGGAGCTGTACTACTTATGCGGACAGCTCCTGTTGTTTAAAAAATTAATGCCTTTGCAGATGGAGTATTGAATTTTAGTGGATTATCTTTATTTGGTTTATTGTCCTTTGGTGAAAAAATGTCCGCCTTTTTGCGTTCCTTCTCGTCCATTGCTACAAGCTCTAAAAAGCTTGTTACTGTTTTTTTCATTTTACTTCCCTCCACTAAATAAATTACAGATATATTACAGTTGATAAGTGATTGTTTTTTGAAGTTATTATGATTAACTGTCAAATTTTTAGTGACTGCTTTTGTATTATTAGCATTTTGGGCAAGTTTATTTATCTGTCTTGAATTATTTAAATATATATGATATATTATTTTATGGAAGGTGAGTATATGGAAAAAAATAAATTTTTAGTTCAGAAAGAGGACGGCTTTACGGTTTCTGTTTTTGAATGGTTTAAATGTCTGATTTATGTTATGGCTGTTCTTGCGGTTTGTTTCACTTTCGTTTTCAGAATTATTAATGTTGACGGTACTTCTATGTGTGATACTCTGCAATCAGGGGATAAGGTTGTTGTTACAGGTATGTTTTACACTCCTTGTGATGGTGATGTTATTGTGGTTTCACATGGTGAGGTTTATTCTAAGCCTATCATTAAAAGAGTTATTGCAACTGAGGGACAGTCCTTGAAGCTCGACTATAAAAATAACAGAATTATTGTTGATGGTGTTGTTATTGACGAGCCATATATCAAGGATTATACCTTTGGAAAAAGTCTGTCAGTAAATGAGGAAAGACAAAATAATTATGATATTCCTGAGATTATTCCAGAGGGTAAGGTTTTTGTGCTTGGTGATAATCGTGATGTTTCAAAGGATAGTCGTGATTCTGAAATTGGTCTGATTGATGTAAGCAATATTATTGGAAAAGCTAATTGCGTTGCATTTCCGTTTGACCATATGTCAGTTATCTGATTTATCTATTTTAAAATTATGGATTAAGGGGTTAAAATGAAGTTTTTTGCTATTCTGGTATGTAAAATTCTGGCTTTTGTCGGAAAGCTTTTGAATAAGGGTTCAAGTTTGCCTGGTGCGGTTGCCCTTAAAATATGTCCTGATATTCTTTCTAAAATTCAGCTTACTGAAAATGTTGTTGCTGTTACAGGCTCTAACGGTAAAACCTCTACAGTAGAAATGATTGCAAGTATATTTTCTGCTGACGGCAAAAAGGTTGTATGGAACAAAGAGGGAAGTAATCAGATTGAGGGCGTTACAACCCTTCTTTTGAAAAATTCTACTTTATCAGGTAAGGTCAAGGGCGATATTGTGGTTCTTGAAAGTGACGAGAGATACGCAAGACATACTTTTAAATATGTTAAACCAACTCATTTTGTTATTACTAATCTGTATCGTGACCAGCTTACCAGAAATGTTCATCCTTTCTGGATTTATAATATCGTAAAGGATGCTGTTGAGCTTATTCCGAATACTACACTTTTGCTTAATGGTGATGACCCTATCATAAGAAAATATGCTCTTGAGCAGAAAAAGGTCTGCTATTTTGGTATGAATAAGAATGATTATTCAACATCTGAAACAGATGCCCTTTATAATGATTGCTATTATTGCCCTGTCTGCAAATCAAAAATGGATTATGACTATTTTCATTATGCACATCTTGGCAGTTATAAATGCTCTTCCTGTGGCTATGAAAAGCCTGAGCTTGATTATGCAGTTGATAAGCTTGATTTAGAAAATAATATTATGGCTGTAAACGGCAATGAAATTGAGCTTGCCTTTGCAAGCAGATATAATGTTTATAATATTTGCTCGGCTTTTGCTATATGTTCATTATTGGGAGTAAGTGACAGCACGATCACAAAAACTCTTAATGAATTTATTATGAAAAACGGTCGTGTAATGAGATTTAAGGCAGGAACTAATCAGGGGCTTCTGATAACCTCCAAGCACGAAAACTCAACCTCATATAATCAAAGTCTGGAGTATGTTTCTGCGGTTAAGGAGGATTGTGAGCTTGTCATAATCATTGATGCTATAAGCAGAAAGTATTATACCACCGAGATAAGCTGGATTTGGGATATTTCCTTTGAAATGCTGAAAAAGTCGAATGTCAAGAAGATTTTTCTTTGTGGTAAATATGCCTACGATATGGCGGTAAGGTTTGAAATGATAGATTTTGACGGTATTGAAGTTGTTGTTGAACCTGACCTTGATAATATGGCTAAATTAATTTCAGAACCAACCTCAATGAAATTGTATGCAATTACTTGTTTTTCAGACAAGGAAAAGCTTTACAGCAGGGTAGAGGTTCTGAATCCGACAGATGAATAAGGTGCGATTATGAAAAATATTAGAATTTTACATTTGTTTCCAAAGCTTCTTTCATTGTATGGAGAATATGGAAATGTTTCTATAATGAAAAAGTATCTGGAAAGTAATGAATATAGTGTAACTGTTGACGAATACGAAAATATTGAAAGCGGTATTTTTGAAAATGCTGATTTTGTGTATATCGGCTCTGGCACAGAGGATAATCTTATAGAGGCCTGCGAAAGGCTTGTCCCATATAGCGAGGATGTAAAAAAATCAGTTTTATCTTCTGTATGGCTTGCAACAGGAAATGCAATGACACTATTTGGAAAAAATATAGAGAGATTTGGAAAGCTTACTACTGCTGTCAATGCTTTTGAGTATGAAACAAAAATTGATGATGTCAAGAGATTTTCTGGCGATGTGCTTTCAGATAAAAATAATATTTTTAATACTGAATTTGTAGGTTATATCAATACTTCATCAATCTATAACGGAATTGAAGGCGGATTATTAAAGCTTTTGCTTAATGGCAAGCTGGGCAATGATAAGACATCAGAAAATGACGGATTTATTATCAATAATTTTATCGGTACTCAGCTTATAGGTCCGTTTTTAGTGAAAAATCCTGTTGCTTTGCAGGATATATATTTCAGAATAACAGGTGAAAAGCTGATACTTTCAGAGGAAAGCTATATTGTTAAGGCATATAAAACCGCACTTTCTGAGCTTAAACACAGAGTGTCACAAGCATAATTGCTTTGCGGACAAGCTGTAAATTTGTTTATAATTTGATAAAATTAAAATGGAGCTGCGATACTCGGCATTATGCTTTGTATCGCAGCTCCTTATTATTTGCTATTTATATAATATTAGTATTTGATTTTCTTAGCAATGTAATCGCTAAGCTCGTCTATTGATACTCTTTCCTGAGCCATTGTATCTCTATCTCTTACGGTTACGCAGTTGTCTTCCATTGAATCAAAGTCATATGTAATACAGAATGGTGTGCCGATTTCGTCCTGTCTTCTGTAACGCTTACCGATTGAGCCTGCATCATCATAGTCAACCATAAAGTCTGCTGAAAGCTTGTCATATACTTCCTGAGCCTTTTCATTGAGCTTCTTTGAAAGCGGTAATACTGCGGCTTTGAATGGTGCTAATGTCGGATGAAGTCTGAGTACAACTCTTGTATCCTTTTCGTCTATTGTTTCTTCATCATAAGCCTCAACCATTAATGCAAGGAACAATCTTTCAACACCAAGTGATGGCTCGATTACATATGGAATGTATTTTTCATTTGTTGTCTGGTCAAAATATTCAAGTGTTTTTCCGCTTGTGTTGCTGTGCTGTGTGAGGTCATAGTCTGTTCTGTCTGCTACGCCCCAAAGCTCACCCCAGCCGAATGGGAAGAGATATTCAAAGTCTGTTGTTGCCTTTGAATAGAAGCATAATTCTTCTGCTGAGTGGTCACGAAGTCTGAGGTTTTCTTCCTTTATATTGAGTGAGTAGAGGAAGTCACGACAGAATGCTCTCCAGTACTGGAACCACTCAAGGTCTGTGCCAGGCTTACAGAAAAATTCAAGCTCCATTTGCTCAAACTCTCTTACTCTGAATATGAAGTTACCTGGTGTAATTTCGTTTCTGAATGATTTACCTATCTGTGCAACACCGAAAGGAATTTTCTTTCTTGTAGTTCTCTGGATGTTTGAGAAGTTTACAAAAATTCCCTGTGCGGTTTCTGGTCTTAAATAAATTTCGTTTTTGCTGTCCTCTGTTACACCCTGGAATGTTTTGAACATAAGGTTAAACTGTCTGATGTCTGTGAAGTTGTGCTTTCCACAGTCAGGGCATGGGATTTCCTTTTCATTTATGTATGAGGTCATCTGCTCGTTTGTCCAGCCTGCAACATTTGTGCCGTCAAAGTCTTCAATAAGATTATCAGCACGATGACGAGTTTTACATTCCTTACAGTCCATAAGTGGGTCAGAGAAGCCTCCGAGATGTCCTGATGCAACCCATGTCTGTGGATTCATCAATATTGCAGAATCAAGTCCTACATTATATTTGTTTTCCTGAACAAACTTTTTTAACCAAGCCTGTTTGATGTTGTTTTTGAGTGCCATACCGAGTGGACCGTAATCCCAGGTATTTGCAAGTCCGCCATAGATTTCTGAACCTGGATATACAAAGCCTCTGCCTTTGCAGAGTGCAACTATTTTATCCATAGTCTTTTTTGAATTTTCCATAACATAAACCTCACTTTTTTATTAATCTGGTTATCTGTACTATAAAATAATACTATTATTTTATAGTTATGTCAAGGCGGTTAATTGAATTTAATAACCACTCAGATTGCATATTTATAATACCGCACAACTTTTGCGAATTGTGCGGTATAACCTTGTCAGAATAATGTTACGCCAAACATATGCAAAACCCATAATACTATTCCATAAAGTATTGATGTTGCTGTACTATAGACAATTACAGGACCTGCAATGATGAACATTTTTGCTCCAAGTCCTGTTACAAATCCCTCTGCCTTAAATTCTATTGACGGTGAGGAAATTGCATTTGCAAAGCCTGTTATCGGTATCAGCGAGCCTGCTCCTGCCTGTCGTGCTATTTTGTCATATACTCCTGTTGCTGTTAGCAGTATTCCTATAAATATCAGGGTTATTGAGGTTACGGTTTTTGCGGTATCCTCTTTCATATCAAAATTATTCTGGTATATATTCATTAGTATCTGTCCTACCGTACATATTGCACCTCCGATTAAAAATGCCTTGATACTGTTTGAAAAGCATTTGCTGTTGGGGGAGTTTTTCTTGACTAATTCACTGTATTCTTTTTTTGTAACCATTATTTTTTACTTTCCTTTCCTCTTTAAGGGCAATTCCGCACAAATATATGGGGCATTCTTCATTAATTTTGTTTCATTTATTATTACCTGAATTTTTCTGATTTATGTTGAAATTATTACTTTATTTTTCTGATGTTATGTAGTATAATGTATATGTATATTTATTAGTGAGAGGAGGATTTGTAATTGGAACATTATCTTGATAATAGTGCAACTACTATGGTTTCTGAAAAATCTGCACAAAAGGCTTTTGAGATGATGACTGCAAATTACGGAAATCCCTCATCACTTCACGAAAAAGGCAGACTTGCTGAAATTGAATTATCCAATGCACGCAAAGCTATTGCAAAGGCTCTTGGAGCAAATTCTGAGGAAATATTTTTTACAAGCGGTGGAACAGAAGCAAATAATACTGCTCTGTTCGGAATTGCTCAGGCTAAAAAACGCAGGGGCAATAAAATTATTATATCTGCTGTTGAGCATAGCAGTATAATTGAAATGGCAGAATGTCTTGAACAGAAATATGGCTTTTCTGTTTCTTTGGTAATGCCGAAAAGTGACGGCATTATTCATACGGAAGATGTTCTGGCAGAGGTCGATGATAATACAATTTTGGTTTCTGTTATGCTTGTAAATAACGAAACAGGTGCAATTATGCCTGTATCTGAGATTTTTTCTGCTGTTAAACGAAAAAATCCTGATATTGTCTGCCATACCGATGCGGTGCAGGCTTTCGGAAAAATGAATATAAATGTTAAAAAGCTGAATGTTGATTTGCTCAGCATTTCTGCACATAAGGTTCACGCTCCAAAAGGCTGCGGAGCTTTGTATATACGCAAGAGTGTAAGAATTTTACCTATGCATTTTGGTGGGGAACAGGAAAAGAAAATCCGTCCGGGTACGGAGTCAATCCCATTGATTGCCGCCTTTGGTGTTGCCTGCAACGAGTTTGATATAAATACAAATTTACTGAAAATATCTGAGCTTAACGCATATGCAAAGGAAAAACTACTTGCAATTTCAGGTGTAAGTCTGATTTCACCTGATAATTCCCTGCCGTATGTTCTGAATATCTCGGCAGGCAGAGTAAGAAGTGAAACAATGCTTCATTTTCTTGAGGAATCTGAAATTTATATTTCGTCAGGCAGTGCCTGTGCAAAGGGCAAGCCAAGTCATACTCTGAAAGCCTTGGGAATAAGCAATGAAATAGCAGATAGTGCGTTGAGAATCAGCTTTTCAAAATATAATACAAAAGATGACATTGATGCATTGTGCATGGAAATAAGCAGAGGTTTATCCGTTCTTGCACACTCATAATATATTTTAAATAATAGAAAAGGTTATAATATGAAAGAAATTTTACTTCTGAAGGATGGCGAAATCGTTCTTAAAGGCTTGAACCGCCGTTCATTTGAAGATGTACTTAAAAAGAATCTTAAATATGCTTTAAGCGATTTGGGCAGTTTTGAAATAAAATCCGCCCAGTCAACTATATATGTAAGACCACTTGATGATGATATTGACCTTGATGATGCGTGTGAGCGTGTTTCAAGAGTTTTCGGTATTGTGGCATTCTCAAGGGCTGTTGTTTGTGAGGAAAAAACTCTTGAATCAATCCTTGCCACTGCTCCTGTTTATCTTGCCGACAGCCTTAACGGAGTTAAGACCTTTAAGGTTGAGGCTAAACGAAGTGATAAGCGTTTTCCTTATAAATCTCCTGAAATCTGCCGAGAGGTGGGCGGTGTATTGCTGCAGAGCTTCCCACATCTTTCTGTTGATGTTCATAATCCTGATATGGTGGTTAATGTTGAGGTTCGTGATTTTGGAGCATACATCCATGGTAAGCCTTTAAAGGGTGCAGGTGGTATTCCTGTAGGAACTGGCGGTAATGCCGCTATCCTTATCAGCGGTGGTATTGATTCCCCTGTTGCGGCATATATGATGGCTAAGCGTGGCGTAAAGCTTACGGCAATTCATTTTGCAAGTCCGCCATATACAAGCAAGCGTGCCGAAGAAAAGGTTGTAAGACTTTTGCAGAAGGTTTGCAGATATTCAGGCAGAATGAAGATGTACACCGTTCCGTTTACCAAAATTCAGGAAAAAATTAAAAATGAATGTCCTGAGGAGCTTTTCACAATTATTATGCGTAGGCTTATGATGAAAATTTCCAGCAGGATTGCCACTGATAATGATTGCTCTGCTTTGATTACAGGTGAAAGCCTCGGTCAGGTGGCAAGCCAGACTATTAACGCTCTTGGCTGTACTGATGCAGCGGCAGATATGCTTGTGTTCAGACCTTTGATAGGTATGGACAAGCAGGAAATTATAGATATTTCCTATAAAATAGATACTTACGAAACCTCGATTGAGCCTTATGAGGATTGCTGTACGGTGTTCACTCCCAAGCACCCTCGCACAAAGCCTGTTTTGAAGTATGTTGAATATGCCGAAGAGGAGGCAGGTTTTGACGAACTTATACAGGAGGCTCTTGATAATTTGAAAATTACAAAAATTACAGCAGACAATGATTGATGCAAGGGGGTTGAAACCTAAGTGGATATTGAAATTTTGTCTGTAACAGGCGATGCTGATATTAATAAGCTACAGAGCCGTTCAAATGAATTGCGTTCCTGTCTGACTGATTTTGGCTTTAATCTTACTTATATTACAAAGGTTAAAGCTGGAGCGACAAATATACATAAACAGCTTGAGCTTAGTGCATCATCTCCTGCAAAGCCTGATATTATACTGATTTCAGATGTTTTAGATACAAAGGATAATACTTCATTTAAAAAGAATTTTGCAGAATCTGTAATGGCGGCTGAAAAAGCAGTAAATACACCTGTTCCAAAAAACTACTGGAGAAAAAGAAATGCGGCTTTTCGCAAAGCAAGAAATGCCTGTGCTTCTCACGAGGATTTAAAGCTGATTGAAAAGGAATTTAAGGTATATCGCAAAAAGTCAAGAGTTTTCAGCCTTGGAGATTTTGGTGGTGGCTATCGTGGCTACTGCTTTATGTACAAGGGGATTAAGGTCGGAGTTCTTCCCAAGCGTGAGCTTACGGGTGTGGATATTTGTGAGATATATCCGCTTGCCGCAATAAGAATTAAGGAAGTATTTCAAAATTCTGCGGAGGAATATCCTGAGGGATTTAGCACAAGAGAGTATATTCCGCCAAAAACAGGATTTGTGCATCAGTATATTCCTTTGAGAGATGACAGCGGTAAGGAAATTGCAAGAAAATGCGTTGTTATTGTGGCTTTTCTTGTGTTTGTAGGTGCTTTGTCATTACTTATATATAATACTGCTTTTCTAAGTGTTCAGAATACCCAGCTTAATATGGAAATTCAACGCATTGCTCACCAGACTGCAACTACCCCTCAGGGTGAGGAAATTCCTGATGTCAGCGAGGGTATTAACTGGGATGCATTGAAGGATATTAATAAAGAAATTGTCGGTTGGATTACTGTCAACGATACTCAGGTTGATTATCCTGTTTTATGGCGAAAGGATGATACTCCGACTTATCAGTATTATCTGTCGCATAACTATAAAGGTAATTATGATTCATACGGCAGTATCTTTGTTGATTACCGTTGTACTGAGGGTACGAAAAGCAAAAACCTTGTATTGCATGGTCATCATATGAATGACGGTTCAATGTTCGGAGAGCTTATGAAGTACGGAAGTACCTCAGGTAATCTGGATTTCTATGAGGATGTTCCTACTCTTAGATTTGATACACCTGACGGCGAGGGAACTTATAAAATAATTTCTATCTTCAAGACAAATACACTTTCAGGTCATGGCGAGTTTTTTAACTATATGATAGGCAATTTTCAGAACGAAAAGGATTTTATGAACTATGTTTATAATGTCCGTATCCGTTCACTTATCAACTGCCCAGTAGATGTTAATGAAGATGATGAGCTGATTACTCTTTCAACCTGTTCATATGAATTTACAAATTTCAGAACAGTTGTTGTCGCTCGAAAGGTGCGTAAGGGTGAGTCAGCAAAGGTTGATGTATCTCAGGCATCTGTAAATAAAAGTGCCGTATGGCCTGATGTTTTCTATTCGGTTTATGGTGGAAAGCGTCCTAAGGTAACTGATTTCTGTACAGCCTATGAGGCAGGCGAAATTGATTGGTATAATGGTGAATATGATTTCAAGGAGCAGAAGATTGTTACAACTTCACCGACAACCAAGCCTGACGAAGAGGAAACTACTCAGGCAGAAGAACCTCAGACAGAAGCTCCTGCAACTGAAGAGCCTACAGAAGAGCCGACAACTGCTCCGATAATATATCTTACAGTCAATTTTATTAACTATGACGGTTCAAATATTTCCACTCAGCAGGTAGAGTATGGAAAGGCTGCAAAAGCTCCTGAGGACCCTAAAAAACCAAGTGATGATTATTATGATTATGTGTTTAAGGGCTGGCAGCTTGAATTTAACAATGTAACTGTTGATATGACCATTGCTCCGAATTTTGAGCCTGTACCAAAGGAGCAACCATATAATAGTCAGGACGGAGGATAATTTTGGATTGTGGGTTAATATTTTATTCAGCAAGAAAAACTTCATTTTGTGAGCGTTCACTTTGTAAAAGCTTTTCAGAGCTGGGTCTGAATTTACAGAATACAGCCTTCGCTATTGATAACAAAGGTGTAGGTTCATTGATTATTGACACATTTAAAAAATGTAATATAATATTTATTATCGCAAATCTCAGCGTTGATGATAAAAAAGGTATCAAGTATATTTTATCAAATGCACTTTCAAATGTGAGTGTTGATGAATGTAAAAAGCTGAAAAATGATTTGGGCGAGGACGGATATGTAATAAGGGCTGAAAATCAGTTTATGATTGTACTTCCGGACGAGCCTGAACAGATTGAGGCAATTATGCAGGGCCCGATAGGCAGATATATCTTGATGAAATAAAATTATGATTTGAATTATTATTAATTCGTGGGGGTTAAATTTTATGAAGACAAACACATTTGAACAGTATGAATCCAAGGTTCGCTCATATTGCAGACATTTTCCAAAGGTATTTACTGAGGCTAAGGGTGCTGTAATGACAGACGAGGACGGAGTAAAATATATTGACTTTTTCTGCGGTGCAGGTGCAGTCAACTATGGTCATAACAATGATTATATAAAGAGCAAGGTTATTGACTATATTTCAACTGACGGAATTATTCATGCACTTGATATGTACACAGTTCCTAAGAGAGAGTTTATTGATACACTTGAAACAAAAATCATTGAGCCAAGAGGTTATAAGTATAAAATTCAGTTCACAGGTCCTACAGGTACCAACGGTATTGAAGCAGCCATAAAGCTTGCAAGAAAAAACAAGAGAAGAAGAAATATTTTTGCATTTATGGGTTGTTTCCATGGAATGACACTTGGTTCTCTGTCACTTACCTCTGAAATGTATGCAAGAAACGGTGCCGGTGCATCTCTTAATGATTGTACACATATTCCAGCTCCATATATGTTTGAGGGACTTGATGTAATCGAGTATATGCAGACACTTATTGATGATGACCATTCTGCTGTTGAAAAGCCTGCCGCTGTTGTTATGGAAACTGTTCAGGCTGAGGGTGGTATTCGGGTATTCAGCGATGATTTTCTCAAAGCTGTAAGAGAGTTCTGTACTAAAAATGATATTTTAATGATTGTTGATGATGTTCAGGTTGGTTGCTGCAGAGCAGGTCATTTCTTTTCATTTGAAAGAGCAGGCATTGAACCTGATATTGTTGTAATGTCTAAATCAATCGGTGGTATTGGTATGCCACTTGCAATAGTTCTCCTCAAGGAAGAGCTTGATAACTGGAAGCCAGGTGAGCATAACGGTACTTTCAGAGGTAATCAGCTTTCATTTGTTGCTGGTAAAGCCGCAATAGATTATCTTCTTGAAAATGATGTCGAGGCTGAAACAAGGCGTAAGGGTCAGCTTGTTAAAGAGTTTGTTGAGAAAAATATCCTACCGCTTGATTCAAGAATTAAGCTCAGAGGAATTGGACTTATCTGGGGTATTGATTTTGCAGGCGTAAGAGGCGATTTGTCAGAAAAAATAATTGAAAAGTGCTTTGAAAAGAATCTTATCTGTGAATGTGCAGGTCGTCAAGGCTCAGTTATAAAGATTATGCCTCCACTTGTTATTGAGGACGAGCTTTTAATCAAAGGTCTTAATATTCTCGCAGATGCGGTTAAAAAGTCTTTAAAATAAGTTTTATTAATAATAATAAATCAGGGCAATAATGCATTTTGAAATGCATTATTGCCCTGAGTGTTTAGTGAGATATTAAAATAAGTTTTTTAAATAGTCTTTTTTGTTTGTGGAAGCTTGATTTTTGTGCAAAGCTTTCCGAGTGAAAAAATAAGAATTATTTCAGGCAGACACTTTACAGCCTCACTTATAAATCTTGCGGTAAGGTATGCAGCATAGGATTTGCCTGAGCCTGCACTATATAATGTGTATAACCAGAAGGCAGATAAAAATGTTTCTACCGTAAGAGTGTTTATAAACCACGAAATTATAGTGCGTGGAATAGTTACGGTGTTCTTGTAAAAAGCAAATCCGTAAATTAAGCCTGTGATTAATCCGTTGATTGTAAATCCCGGAAAATACATTCCTGTTGGTGCAATCATAAATGAAATAATATCGCCTGCGGCTCCGACTATTGCGGCAGGAACAGGACCAAACATTACTCCTGCTACTGCAATAGGTAAAAACGAACCGCTGATTTTAACTGCATTGCCAAAGAAGGGGAGAGTGGCATTTGCAAAAAATCCGAGTACAACTCTTAATGCAAGCAACATTGCTATTGCAGTAAGCGAGTAAACACTTTTAAGCTCACCGCAGGAATTGAAGAATTTTTTTGAAACTGACATAATTATATATAACCTCCTTGAAACATCGTGTTGCTTCAGGAGATAAAAAAGCGGACAGATTTACAAATTCTGCCCGCTGATAATTATATTTCCCAAAGTAACAGCGGGATGCGAAATCTGTACCGCAGGGCATTTTTTAATGCTCTTTCGTTTTTGCAGCAACTCCCCGTCTGCAAAACACTTCACGCACAAATTTCTACTCTGTGAAAACAAGTAAAATTGAATTTTGTTTACTTGTCAAAGCTATTATAACAGGTACAAGCCTGTTTGTCAATAAATGCAGAATTATCTGAAATTCTGTTGTTTATTGGTCTTTCTTTTTCTTGTTAAAGGAATTATTCATTTTAATAATTAGATTTGAAAGTGGCTTATATATAAGCATTGTTATAATTGCAACAATAATCCCCTTGCCAAATGTGAATGGAACATTGAAAATAAGCAGAGATTTTAATAATGTATCTGATGCAGGAAGCATTGCTTTATACATACCTATAATCACATTCATATCTCCACCAGCCCAAAGCTGTGCATAGGCAGGATATACGATAAAATAATTAGTTACAACACTTAGCACAGCCATTGCAACTGCTCCGACTATGCAGGCAATTAATGCAATGGTTTTGGTCTTTTTGAATTTGTAAATCATTCCTGCAACAAAAACAAAAATTGCACCTAAAATAAAGTTTGAAAGCTCTCCTACACCTACAGAACCTGTAAATGGCAGATGAATTATGTTTTTCAATGCACATATGATTACACCATAAAGGGGACTGATTACAAAAGCTCCGATAAGCTCAGGTACATCTGAAAAATCAAGCTTCAGAAAGCTTGGCACAAGAGGAATTGAAACCTCTATATACTGCAAGGCGACCGCTACAGCAGTAAGCATGGCAGTAACTGTAAGCTTTGTTGTCATTGTTTTTTGATTTGTAGTTGTTTTAGTCATACGACCACTCCTTAAAATAAAATTTTCAGAAGTCGTCGGGAAAAAGAAATCCTGCTGTAAAGAGTTACAGCAGGAGCGTTTTACAAAATAATGCAGATAAATAGTAATTTTAAAATTACATAGTAAAATAGTATGAAATTTTACTTAAAATAAAAATACTGCATAATTCCGTTTCTTCTCGTATCCGGACTTTAACCGTCGGTATCTGAATTTCACAGATTCGGCAGGAATTAACCTGTTAGTGGACTGTAACCACCGGTGGAGAATTTCACTCCGCCCCGAAGACAACTACTAATATTATATTCATTTCGCAGATTTTGTCAATGGATAATTTAAATTTTTTGCTTGATTACAACTTTTAAGTTTATTATAATATAATAATTTTATCTTTCTTTTTTACCTGACTTCTATCTATGCCTCTTAATAATAAACCAACATTTGTATTTTCTGCAAAGTCAAGCTTTTTGCGAAATGATTCTATTCCAACTATTGTACTGTTAGTTGATGTTCCGTCAGCGTGCATAATTTTTACAGGGTCGTTTTCTCGCACACTTCCGTTAATAAATCCTGTTACAACGGTTCCTCGCCCTGTAATTGAAAATACATCTTCAACTATAAACTCAGATTTTTTATCATTGTAATCATATGTAGTGTTATTGTTTGCAAAGCTCGTTTCAATACTTTCCTTTGCTCGCTCGTTCATATACTGAGTTACTTCGTCAATTTCTTCTTTTTTCTTGAAAATATCAAATAATCCCATTTTTAAATCTCCTAACTTGCAATTTTTGCAATTATTAATAGTATTACACTCAATACAGTTGCTCCTAAAGTCAGTCTTCTTGCAAAGCGGAGCATTGAAGGTTTATTCAGGTAACCTTTTATTAATATATCATCAGGGTCAGCCTTGTTTACATACAGATTAACCGTACAGTTTAAATGTGGTACAAGCTTGTATGTTGGTTTGCATACATAGTAATCATTTAAATATGTAGTGCCATTTACTGTATATTTTAAAACTGGTGTATATGACATTTTAAAAAAACGATGTTCGTCATAACACAGCCTTTGTCTGACCTCAACTACTGTTGCGGTTGCCTGAGTGTGGCATCTGCGGATTTTTCCTGATGTCGCAATTATATCTTTATATGCATTAAATATTGCCAATGCAACTATTGTAAAATATAATATCCACAATAATAGCAAGGCTTTTTTGGAGGGCGTTGTCTGCATTGGGATATATCTCAGGATGCCTGCTGCTATCCCTCCAACGGATATTATAATGTAGCTGTATCTGTTTTCGTATTTTTGTGTAAATGCGTTGAATATTCCAAAGCCGAGCATTAATTCTGCAACGGACAATATAAAACCAACCTTATCAATACTAAACAGGTATATCCCCATAACTATTGAGAATACAAGCCAGCATTTGAATATTCCGTCAATTCCTGAAAAGCTGAAAATTTTTTGTTTTCGCAGACTCGTAAAATCAACTGTCTTATCATAACGATACTGCCTTTTTGGCTTAGGCCGTCGCCTTGTTTCCTGTTTTAAATGATGCCTTGCAGATTTCTGAGGCTTCGTTCTCATATTGGCAAGAAAATCAGGTATTTGCTTTATATTCCTGCCAAATGTATCTATAAATTTCATCGGAAAATATTCCTTCTTCTGTTTATCTGTTATTAAAATTCCACTCCGATTCTGCCAGTTATACCTCTGTCATACGGATGCTTGATTTTTTTAAATTCTGTTACATAATCTGCTATCTGTATGAATTTTTCAGACGGATTATGCCCTGTCATTATGATTTCCATACTTGCCGGAGCATTCGCAATAAACTCAAATACTTCACCCTCGCTAATCATTCCTGCATTGATTACTTCAAAAATTTCATCAAAAACCACCATATCATATTTTTGGGTTAATGCCATTTTTACACTGCGGTCAAATATTCCCTTGAATATTACTGAGGTCTGATGCTTTTCCTGCTCGGTCATATCAAATGTGAATTTTAATTCCAATGGACAGAATGTCAAGGTTACATTCTCGGTGTGACTTAATATATGTCGCTCCCCTGAGAACTCGGTTTTTAAAAACTGAACGAACAGAACCTTTAATTTGCTTCCTGCGGCTCTTACGGTAATTCCTACAGCAGCAGTTGTCTTTCCTTTGCCGTCACCATAATATATATGCTTCAAAACAACCATTCCTTTTGCAAAATAACTATGAAATAATATAGATTAATATAGGTTAAGCTTTAATTTTATTGCATAAAAAGTATTTCACAGCTAATATTATACTATAAATTACAGGTATTGGCAATATGTATAATATGTACAAAAATACAATGCATTATGCACAAAAGTTCTACTAAGGATTTGTGCGACAAAAATTATTAAAAGCTTGCAATAATTAAAACATTATGGTAAAATACTACTTGTGTGTTAAAGCACACAGACTGCAAAGATATGCGATGAAGCGGGAGGTTGCGACTGAAACAGGTCGGTTTTTCCGTGGAGTATGTCCGATTTTAAACCGGGCGATTTACAATGAAACACGAGCTTAAACGAGATGGCAGTGGGGTTGCTATGCCATAATTATGCTCATTTGGCTTTCAGAACTTCCCGGTTTAACTGAATAGTTAAACGGGTTTTTTAATGCAGGGTGAGGAAACACCCGGCACAGTTTCAAAAACTTTTTGAAAGCAAACGCCCGCCAACTAAATTTATTAAGGAGGCGACGATAATGGCAGTCAAGGAAAAGATCAGAATAAGATTAAAGGGTTATGATCATCAGCTCGTTGATCAGTCAGCTGAAAGAATCGTAGCAACAGCAAAGCGTACAGGTGCCAGAGTTTCAGGTCCAGTGCCACTTCCAACAGAGAAGCAGATTGTTACAATTCTTCGTGCTGTTCATAAGTATAAGGACAGCCGTGAGCAGTTTGAAATCAGAACTCACAAGCGTCTTATCGACATCTTAAGACCGTCAAACAAGACAGTCGAGGCTCTTACGAGCTTAGAGCTCCCTGCCGGCGTTGATATTGAGATTAAGTTATAATCTACGATACCAACCTACAAGCAGACAGGGTCAAGTTGGCAGATGCCAACCAATAACCTATAAGGAGGAAATATAAATGCAGAAGGCAATCATCGGTAAGAAAATCGGTATGACACAGATTTTCGATGAAAAGGGAGTAGTTATCCCTGTAACTGTAATCGAAGCAGGCCCTTGCGTGGTAACAGCTAAGAAAACAGTTGAAAATGACGGCTATGCAGCAGTTCAGATTGGTTTTGGCGATTTAAAGCCTCACAAAGTGAACAAGCCTATGAAGGGTTTCTTCGATAAGGCTGGCGTAGCTCCAAAGAAAACACTTAAAGAATTCCGCTTTACAGATACTGACGCTTACAATGTAGGCGATCTCGTAAAAGCAGATGTATTTACCCCTGGTGACAAGATTGATGTTACTGGCAAGAGCAAGGGTAAGGGTACAGCAGGTGTTATTAAGAGATGGAACTTCCATCGTCTTAAGGAAACACATGGTACAGGTCCTTGTGTTCGTCACGGCGGTTCAATCGGTGCCTGCTCATCACCTTCAAGAGTATGGAAGGGCAAGAGAATGGCAGGTCATCTTGGTGCAGAGCAGGTTACAGTTCAGAACCTCACAGTAGTTAAGGTTGATGTTGAAAACAACCTCATCGCTGTTAAGGGTGCTGTTCCTGGTCCAAATAAGGGAATCGTTGTAATCAGAGATTCCGTTAAGGCTTAAGGAAGGGGGATTATAAATGCCAAGTTTATCAGTAGTAAATATGGAGGGCAAGAGCGTAGGTACAATCGAGCTTGCTGAATCCGTATTCGGTATTGAGCCTAATGCGGCTGTAATGCATCAGATGGTAGTAAATTACCTTGCATCACAGCGTCAGGGCACACAGTCCGCTCTTACAAGAGCAGAGGTTTCTGGTGGCGGTAAAAAGCCATGGAGACAGAAGGGTACAGGTCGTGCAAGACAGGGTTCAACTCGTTCACCACAGTGGACACACGGCGGCGTTGTATTCGCTCCAAAGCCAAGAAACTATAGATTTACTGTAAATAAGAAAGTAAGAAGACTTGCTATGAAGTCAGCTTTCTCATCAAAGGCTCAGGAGAATGAAATCATTATCGTTGATTCAATCTCACTTGACGAATATAAAACAAAGAAAATTGTTGCTATGCTTAATGCTATCGGTGCAGCTAAGAAAACTCTCTTAGTTCTCCCAGAGGTTGACAGCAAGGTAATCAAATCAGCAAACAACATTCCAGGCGTTAAGACAGCTCAGGTTAATACATTGAATGTTTATGACATTCTCAATGCAGGCAGTCTTGTAATCGTTAAGGATGCTGTAAGCAAGATTGAGGAGGTATATGCATGATCGCTCATGATATTGTTATCCGCCCGATTATTACTGAAAAAAGTATGCTCGGTGCAGTAAATAAGGTATATACTTTCGAGGTTGCCAAGTGCGCAAACAAAATCGAAATTGCTAAAGCTTGTGAAGAAATCTTCAAGGTTAAGGTTGCTAAAGTAAACACAGTAAGTGTTCGTGGCAAGTTCCGCCGTCAGGGCAGAAATAACGGTGGCTATTCAAAGTCTTGGAAAAAGGCTATTGTAAAGCTCACAGAAGACAGCAAGCCTATCGAATTTTTTGAAGGCATGATGTAAGTCTGAAAAATCTTCAGACAGAATGTATGGGAACAAAGCCATATTCCCGCAAATCCATCATGAGGAGAGTGAAAACTAAATGGCAATTAAAGTATATAAGCCGACCATCAATTCAAGAAGAAATATGTCGGTTACAGATTATTCAGGTCTTTCAAAGGTTGCTCCTGAAAAAAGCTTGCTTGCTCCTTTAAACAAGAAAGCCGGCCGTAACAGCTACGGCAGAATCACAGTTCGTCACAGAGGTGGCGGAAACCGCAGAAAGTACCGTATTATAGATTTCAAGCGTCAGAAGTTTGATGTAGAGGCTACAGTTAAGACTATCGAGTACGATCCAAACCGTTCAGCATTCATCGCTCTTATCGAGTACACTGACGGCGTTAAGTCTTACATCATCGCTCCAGACGGTCTTAAGGTTGGCGATGTTGTTGTTGCTGGTGAAAACGCAGATGTTAAGCCAGGTAACGCACTTCCACTTACAGCTATCCCTGTAGGTACATTTATCCACAATGTAGAGCTTTATCCAGGCAGAGGTGCTCAGCTTGCTCGTTCAGCAGGTAATATGGCACAGCTTATGGCTAAAGAAAATGGTCTTGCTCTTTTAAGACTTCCTTCAGGTGAGCTCAGAAATGTTCCTGAAAGCTGTATGGCTACAATCGGTGTTGTTGGTAACACAGACCACAACAATGTTAAAATCGGTAAAGCAGGCCGTAAGAGAAATATGGGCTGGAGACCTACAGTTCGTGGTTCTGTAATGAACCCTAATGACCATCCACACGGTGGTGGTGAGGGTAAGTCACCAGTTGGTCGTCCGGGACCTGTTACTCCTTGGGGTAAGCCTGCTCTCGGTTACAAGACTCGTAAGAATAAGAAGAGCAGCGATAAGCTTATCGTTCGTAGAAGAAACGGTAAGTAAGGCAGAGAAAGGAGCTTATTTAATATGAGTAGAAGTACTAAAAAAGGCCCTTTTGTACAGCCTGTATTGATTAAAAGGGTTCGTGAAATGAACGAAGCTGGCGAAAAGAGAATTTTAAAGACATGGTCAAGAAGTTCAACAATTTTCCCAGAGTTCGTTGGTCATACATTTGCCGTTCATGACGGCCGTAAGCATGTTCCTGTATATGTAACTGAAGATATGGTTGGACATAAGCTCGGTGAGTTTGCTCCAACAAGAACTTTCAAGGGACATAGCGGTTCTAAGACATCAAGATAAGCGGAAGGAGAGTATTGCGATGGAAGCAAAGGCATATGCGAAATTTGTTCGTATTTCACCTCGCAAGGTTGGCGTTGTTCTTGACCTTATCAGAGGCAAAGACGCTAAATATGCGGAGGCTGTTCTCAAGCACACTCCTAAGGCCGCTTGTGAGCCACTTTTAAAGTTGCTCCATTCAGCTATGGCTAATGCTGAGAATAACCATGATATGGATGTATCCAGACTCTACATTGCAGAATGCAATGCTACAGCAGGTCCTATCCTTAAAAGAATTCGTCCAAGAGCACAGGGCAGAGCGTTCAGAATTAACAAGAGAACTTCTCACATTTCTCTCGTACTCAAGGAAAAAGAAGATTAAGGGAGGTTAGATTATGGGTCAGAAAGTTAATCCACACGGTCTTCGTGTTGGTGTTATTAAAGATTGGGATTCCCGTTGGTTTGCAAGCAAGAAGGATTTCGGCGACACACTCGTTGAAGACTATAACCTTCGTAAAATGCTTAAAGCACAGCTTTACAACTTCGGTATCGCAAAGATTGAAATTGAGCGTAGCGGCAACAAAGTAAAAATCAGCATTTTCTGTGCTAAGCCAGGCCTTATCATTGGTAAGGGCGGTGCTGAGATTGAAAAGCTCAAGGCTCAGTGTGAAAAATTCCTTAACGGCAAGCAGGTTGCTATCAATGTTGTTGAGGTTAAGGCTCCTGAACTCGATGCACAGCTCGCAGCTGAAAGCATTGCTCAGCAGCTCGAAAAGAGAATTTCTTTCCGTAGAGCTATGAAGCAGGCTATCGGCAATGCAATGCGTCGTGGAGCTAAGGGTATAAAAGTTATGTGTTCAGGTCGTCTCGGCGGTGCTGAAATCGCTCGTTCAGAGCAGTATCACGAGGGTACTATTCCACTACAGACACTTCGTGCAGATATAGACTACGGTTTTGCTGAGGCAAACACAACCTATGGTAAAATAGGTGTTAAGGTTTGGCTTTACAAGGGCGAAGTTCTTAACGAGGTTAAGTCAAGAAAGCCTCGTAGAGAAGGAGGCAGAAAGTAATGTTATTACCTAAGAGAGTTAAGTACAGAAGAGTACACAGAGGTCGTATGACCGGTAAGGCTCTTCGTGGTAACAAGGTTACTTATGGTGAATACGGTCTTCAGGCTACAGAGCCTGCATGGATTACTTCAAATCAGATTGAAGCTGCCCGTGTTGCCATGACTCGTTACTGCAAAAGATTTGGTAAAGTATGGATTAAAATATTCCCGGACAAGCCTGTTACTGCTAAGCCAGCAGAAACTCGAATGGGTTCAGGTAAAGGTT
>JAKSRB010000110.1 GCA_024403825.1 Ruminococcus sp.
TGCAGAAATACCTTTGACCACAAATGGTAAGCTCAATAAAAAGGCATTGCCTGAATTTGAAATCGTTAATACAAAAGAATATTCAGCTCCTGTAACTGATATTCAGAAAATGCTTTGTGAGTTATTTGAAAGTGTCCTAAATATTGAGCAAGTTGGAATAACTGATGACTTTATAGAACTTGGTGGTGACTCAATAAAGGTTATCAGATTAATATCATTACTCAGAGATAAAGGCTATTCAGTATCTGTAAAGGATATTATGCAGAGAAGAACTGTTGAGAGTATTGAGAAAATTCTAAAATCTTGTAAATCTGAACTTAATTATGAACAGGGTGAAGTTATAGGAAAAGTTAAGAGTACTCCAATGATGAATGAATTTGAAAAGTGGAGTCTTTCAAAGCCTGAACATTTTAACCAGAGCTACTTGATTAATGTAGGTAATGTAAGTGATGATATTATTAAAAAAGCTGTTGAAAGTATAGTAATTCATCACGATATACTTAGGGCAATATATGTTGACAATAATTTGGAAATTCAAGGTGTTGAGAATAGCAAATTATTCGATTTCTTTAGTTTTAATCTTACTAATGTTACATATTCAGCAAAAGATTTTGAAAATAAGTGTAATGAAATACAGCAGAGTATGAATCTGAAAGAAGGTCCATTATGTAAGGTCATTGCAGTTGAAAATAACGGAGAAAAATTTGTTGTTTTCATAATTCATCATCTGCTTGTTGATGGTGTTTCCTGGAGAATTATCCAAGAAGATATGGAAACTGCAATAAGACAGCAACTGAATGATGAAGAAATTATACTGCCACCTAAGACAGCATCATTCATTGATTGGAGTAATGCGATTTATGAATATGCTGAATCTGAAGAGTTTGAAAGTGTATCAAAATACTGGAATAGTGTAATACCTGAACTTGCTGAAAACAGTTTTAATTTACCAAATGACAGTATCATAGATAATGCAAGAGCAGAAAATATATTACTTGAGTTCAGTAAAGATGAAACCCAGAAAATAAGGGAGTCAGGTTCCGCATATAATACAAGTCTTAAAGAAATATTACTTACAGCACTTGCAATAACTGCTAATAAATTTACTCAGCAGACTAAGGTGACAGTATTGATTGAAGGCCATGGCAGAGAAAAAATACATAAGGATATTCTTACTGACAGAACGGTTGGCTGGTTTACAAACCTGTATCCAGTTGTACTGGTTTCAAAATTTGATTTTGGTGAAACTATAGTTAAAAACAAGGAAATTATCAGAAATGTTCCAAACAACGGATTTGGATATATGCTTATGGATAATAGACTATCAAATTCAAGAAATCACATTTTATTTAACTATTTAGGTGAATTTGAGGGTGCTGATAATTCTAAATTTAGTAGTGAGTCATATTCACTTGGTATGGATGTTGCTGAGGAAAACAGCAGTAAAATTAATAACAATATTTCATTTAATGGTTTGCTTTTAGGAGATGTTCTAACATTTAATGTTGCATATAATGCACAGAAATATTCACATAATACCGTAGCTGAATTTGTAAATGAATTTCATAATAGTCTTGTTGAACTTGCAGATTATTGCAACGGCTATGAGGACACTATGTTTACTGCATCTGATTTCTCAGATGATCTGGATAATGATGAATTTGATTCTATTCTTGACCTGTTATAATTTGCAGTAAAAACTCTGGCATATTTGTGCAGAAAATTTTTAAAGATGATTTGAATATAAATTTAATTTATACTTATTAAAAAATAAGTTAAGCATAATTTGTGGAGCTGTATATTATATACAGCTCCACAGGAAAAGTATTAAGAAGGGTATTAATTATGGATAAAAGAAGTAAATCCCAGCTTATTCAAAATATATATTCGTTGACCCCATTGCAGGAGGGTATGTTGTATCATTGTTTAGTAAGTCCTGATACAACAGGTTATATTTTACAGAATTATTATCAGTTTAATTTTGAACTGGATATTAAACTCTTAAAAGAAGCTATTAGTCTGCTTTCTATGCGTTATGATGTTCTTCGTACTATGATTATGTATGAGAAGGTTAAATCACCTAAGCAGGTTGTTTTGAAAAAACGTGATATTGAATTTAATTTGATAGATTTATCTGATTGTGATAGTTTGCCTGAGAACGAGAAAAATATTATTCATCAGGATTTAATTCGTGGTTTTAACTTTCAGAAAGATACACTCATTAGATTTACATATATAAAAATTCCAGACAATAAATGTAAACTGCTATTTACTATTCATCATATTATTGTTGATGGCTGGTGTAACAGTTTATTGATTAATAAATTAATGGAGTATTATGACAGGTTATTCAATGGTACTCCATTTGAAACACTTACAAAAGAAATAGCTTATGAAAGAAAAATTTCAGGAGAATATAAGGATTATCTGAATTGGATTGAACGCAAAAATCCTAAAAAGGCACTTGCTTATTGGAAAGACCTACTGGATGATTACGATAATTCAAATGAAATTGCAATTAATGGCAAGTTAGATAATTGCGAGGAGCAAAGTTGCAATTATAATATTAAATTCAATTCTGAAATTTCAAGTAAGTTATTCAATATTTCTAAGGAAAATAATATTACTATTAATACTTTAATTGAAACTTTGGTTGGTATTCTGTTGCAAAAGAGTATGGGTAGTAATGATGTTGTTTTTAGTAAGGTGATTTCTGGTAGAGATGCTGATATTCCTGATGTTGAAAGCATAGTAGGTCTGTTTATCAATACTATACCTGTCAGAGTTAAATATGATAAAGATACAACTTTAAAATTGATTTTGGAAGCTCAAAATCAACAGGCTAATTATAGTTCTGATTATGGTTTTTGTTCATTGGCTGATATTCAGAATTCAACCAGACAAAAAGGTGATTTGATAAAATACTTGTTTGTATTTGAAAACTATGCTGTTCAGAATTATGTTTCAAAAACTGAAAAAACGGCTTTGAATGCTGAAGATGATGTTGTTTGTGAATACCAAAGAGAGCAGACCAGCTATGATTTGACTATAAATGCATCATTCGGAGATGATGTGTTAGCAGTTTCCTTTTCTTATTTAACAGAAAAATTTGGATTTTCTGACATTAAAGTTCTTGCTGACAGATTTATAAAAATATGCAATGCGGTTTGTTGTGCTTCTGATATTAAAATTTCCGAGATTGATGTAATATCTGATGAAGAAAAAGACTTGATTTGCAACAAATTCAATGCAACCCAAACAGCATATCCAA
>JAKSRB010000111.1 GCA_024403825.1 Ruminococcus sp.
TTTGTAAGAACTGTGTAAGATTACTGTGATAAAATAAAACCGTAGTAAAACAAAAGAGGAGTTTATATTATGAAAACTTTTGCAAAAAAGCTTATGTCAGTAATCATTTGTGTAATGGTTATTATGGCAAGCATTCCCGCAGCTATACCTGCAAATGCAGGAACCTATGAAAATGTTTTAAGCGGTGCAATCAGTTATGGAATTAAAAAAATACCTTATATCGGCTCACTTGCTGATACAATCTCAAAGCCTTACATAAACAAGGTATTGGGTATTAAGCCCGATATGAGTATTGAGGATTTATCAAAGCAGATTGAACAGCTCAGCGTAAAAATTGATAATAATCAGCAGGAATTATTATCAAAGATGTATGAGGACAGCGCCACAAACTTTAATGACCTTATTACAGGTGTTCAGACAAGTACATCACAGGCTTATAGCCAGATTGCTAAAATCATAAACTATTATGAAAAAGGCAAAACAGGTGAACTTAGTGAGCGTGAGGAAATGCTTGAGCAGTTAGAGCTTGCAAATATTGCAACCAGCAAGTTTTACAGCACAGCTGGACTTCTTGAAAAAATAACTAAGGCAGAGGCTTATATTTCCGGCAGAAACTATAAAGCAACAGATAATGCCCTTGTGATGATATATAAGTCATACTGTAAGGATGCTGTTTTCGGTGGTGAGGCAGGATTATTAGCAAAAGATTCTGTTGAGGCTATTGCAACATGTATGGAGAATGCCTATTTTGCAGCAGATGTTATTTTACAGGCAAATCTTTATGTTTATAATCATTTGGATAGCTATAAAGAATACAAGGCAAATGGCGACGAAGATTTTGATATCTTTGAAAAAAATGAATTCAGAGATAAGAATGCTACTGAAGGCGTATTAGAGCAGCTTATCAGCGGATACACCACTCTTTTTGGTAATGAAAATATCGAAAAAGAGCTTGATACAGATACAGTCATCAGCGGTGGTGTATTTGGCGACTATAACAAAATGCTTGAAGAGGTTCATTTCTATTATATTGATAGCTGCGATTATGCTTCCTCTCCCGCAAAAATTACCTATATCCCTCTTATGAGAGAGCTTTCATTTGCTATGGCATCTCAGGGCGGATATGAAAACAAAACTTTTAAGTCAAATAAAAACAGTATAAATGAATATGATTCAATATCAAAAAATATAAATAATACAATCAAGTCTGTTATTGATGGTAATATTTCAAAAGACAGGTTAGTTAAGATTTACAATCACATCAACAATAATAAATTATTTGGAACATACAATAATAAAGCCACATTGCAGTCAGCCCTTGAAAACTACGGCTTCAGCTTTGATTCCTATAATAATTATGTAAAGGAAAACAATGTATCATCAAATACAAAAAAGATTTTAGGCAGATCAACTGACGTATTCAGATTTGTAGGTGGTGGCTCAGAAATCAAAGTATCTTTGTTTGGCGCTGAGATGGATGATTTAATTGGCAACGCCGCTAAAAATGTTGAGAAAAAGCTGGTTTTGAGCGATTATACTTGTACTAGATACAACGATAACTCTTACAGCGAACACCTTACAACCTGTGGCTATGACGATGTTGCAGTGTTCAGCTTCCGTCAGTGCTATAAAATTAACAATGAAGACAGCTTTATAAGCTTCATTAAAAGTATTGCAAATGGCGACAACAAGGCAAATAAAACTTTTGTATTAACAAAGGACCTTGACTTAAAGAATTTTGAATACTCCGTAATCTGGCCCGATGCAAGCTATAAGAAAGAGTTCAAAGGCACCTTTGACGGTGACGGTCATACAATTAAAAACTTCTTCTTTACTAACAGTAAGGAGCATAGAGTAGCCTTATTCCGTACTACAGGTGAGGGTGCAGTAATCAAAAACCTTGTGCTTGCAAATGTAAGAATTTCTGGCGCTGCAGATAAAAACGGATATGCCGCATTAGTTGGTTATGCAAATGGCAATTTAACTCTTGATAATGTAACCTTAAGAAGAGGCGAAATTGAAGGCTACAATTATGTTGGTGGTCTTGTTGGTGAAGCAAACAGAAGTGCAAAAATGACAATTACAAACTGCTCTAACAGAGCTTCTGTTACATCAGGAAACGCTGATGCAGCTGGTATAATTGCAAACTCCGGTGAATATTATCTGTATAACTGCTCAAACTTTGGTGAAATTACTGCTAAAGCCGGTGCAGCAGGTGGTATTTCAGCTTACATCGGAGATAAAAATAAGAGCCCTGATTGTTATGTTGAGAAATGTGCAAACCATGGCACCATAACAGGCAATGACTGTACCGGCGGTATCTGCGGACATATTCAGACTGACCACACAGGTGTAAAGATTATTGATAACAGTAATAACGGTATTATTACAAATACAGCAAAGCGTACAGCAGGTGGTATAGTTGGTCGTTTCTGTGCAGTCGGTACATTCAGCGGCAATAAAAACAGCGGCGAGGTAATCAATAAAGCAACAGGTGCTGATTCTGCTGTTGGTGGTATTCTCGGCTATAACGAGGATGACGAGATTGTACTTAATAATAATGCAAACTCAGGCGATATTACAGGCATTATGCAGGCAGGCGGTATTGCAGGCTTACTTGATAGCAAATCAGCCGATAAAAAGGTAACTGCAAGCTCAAATACAAATAGTGGTAATGTGACCTCCACAAGCAAAAATGCAGGCGGTATTATTGGCTCACTCAGAACAGATAACACAGGTCACAGCATTACAGAAAACAGCAATACAGGCGCTGTAAGTGGTAATGAATCAAGCGGTGGTATTATCGGTTTTATGGCAGGCGGCGGTCTGTTTGATTCCAACACAAACAAAGCTGATGTTATCTCTTCAATAAGCGATGCAGGCGGTATTGTAGGTAATATTGAGGATGATAAATGTAACTTCAGGCATTCAGATGTTGATGGTGTTGCAGTTGTCGGCACTTTAGAAAACAAAGATGGTGCTGCGCATTACATAATTGCAAGTAATACTAAAAAGAATGCAGGTAAAATCTGTGGTTGGGACGGAAAAACAAAGTCCGTAATAAACAGCGATAATTTACTTGCAACAGCTTTTGGTGATGGCAATGCAATTATCATTATTTCTATGGCAGCCGTATTGGTTGCTGCCGCTGTTGTATTCGTTATCGTTTACAAAAAAAGAAAGCAAAATGACAATATAGTTACTGA
>JAKSRB010000112.1 GCA_024403825.1 Ruminococcus sp.
CTGTTTTTTCGCTTGGATATGCTGTTTGGGTTGCATTGAATTTGTTGCAAATCAATTCTTTTTCAGATTCGGTTATCATTCCGATACGGCTTACCTTCTGTTCAGAATCCTCCGCAATCTGATTACAGATTATACTTAATCGCTTCATAAGCAACTCAATTTCATTTATGCAGAATTCATTTGGATTATACATTACTTCAATTTCCAGATTATTTCCTGCCATATGACCTGATATTGAGATAGGATAACTTGTCTGCTCTCTTGTACCCTCAGAAATAACAGAATCCGATGAACCATCATCGCTTGCCTCTTTGCTCACAAGACCCGAAGAATAGTTCTCAAACACATACAGTATTTTTATTAGATTAGAACCTTGTGATGTCATTCCCTGAATTTCAGCTAAAGAACAATAATCATATTCTGAGCTTTCTATGCCTTGCTTTTGCTGATTTCTTAACAGCTGCACAACTGTTAAATCATTTTCTGCATTAACCCTGACAGGTATTGTATTTATGAAAAGTCCAACAATATTTTCAATATCTTTAATGTCTGCATTTCTGCCTGAAACAACTTTACCAAATACAACATCATTGCTTCCAATATACTTTTGGAGCATTATTCCGCAGGCTGTTTCAAGAACTGTACTGATTGTACTTTCATTATCACTTGCCAGCTTTAGTAAGCTGCTGGTGACATTTTCAGAAATTTTCAAAGATATTCTGTTCATCTGACTATCAGATTTTTCAGGCTTTTCCAATGGTTTTATTTCTGTATTATTATCATAACCTGACAATAAATCAAGCCAATACTGTCTTGCTTGCTCTGGTGTTTTTTTCTCAAGCCAACCAATATATTCACTATATTCACCCTGCTGTGCTTTTTCCTGTATAATTTCATTTTCAATCTCAGCTAAGGATGTATTGGCAAGCCTTGTATAGTAATCCATAAATTTTCCAAACAATAAATTTGTACACCATCCGTCAGTTACAATATGATGCATTGTCCAGATAATAACATTTTCAGTATCTGAAAGGCGAATTAATTTAACTCTCAGCATTGTATCCTTGTCAAGCTCAAATCCTCTTGACACATCATTATTTATTATATTCTGGATTTCATCTTCACTTGCAAATATCTCTTCAAACTCAGGTACCCTCTCTGTATATACAGCCTGCTTTGGATTTACAGTATTTTTATAAATAAATGTAGTTTTCAAAACCTCGTAACGCTTACTTAACAAACTGAGTGCTTTTTCAATATTTTCAGAATTCATATGAATATTTACTCTGAATATATCCTGCAACACATAACTGGTAGATTCACTGTTCTCAAGATTATGAAACAACATACCTTCCTGTAATGGTGTAAGACCATACATTTTATCAATGTTGCCATTAAGATTTTGTGTTATTGTTCGGAATTCATCAACTGATAGATCATATATATCATAATCACTTGCAGTTTTTTCTTCAACCATATTTTCTGCACAATATTTAGCTGTTTCAATCAAGGTCTGCTCAATATTAATAGACAAAGCATCAATAAATTCTCTGCTATATTTACTTGATGATATAAAGAACACCATTTTACCATTGAAAACTCCCCCGTTTATTCCCAATGGAACATTTGAGACATTTTCCTCAGCAATAGAAAGACCAGAAGAATATTTATCTGTCATGCTCTCCTTACTTCCACCTATTTCACCAAGATAATTAAATTCCATATCACTCTCAACTGAATTTAATTCATCTTTTAAACAGGAATAGCTTAGCTTGTGCAAAGCTGCCTGTCTGATGTTTTCCTTTGCATAGATTATATTTTCCTTAATATCATCGGCACAATCTACAACTACAGGATATACACAGGTAAACCAACCAACAGTACGATCTACAAGTAAATCTATAGTTTCATCTCTTCCATAGCTTTCAAGCGTTATAGCAAGTTTATTTTGACCTGTCACTTTTTTTACTGCGGATGCAACAGCACTTATCAAAACTTCGTCAATTTTTGCATTACATATATTTGATGACTTATCAATAAGTTTTTTTGTTATATCCTCTGATAACTGAATAGTTGAATCAACAGTATTTCCTGCATCAGACACTATTTCACTCTGAATTTTTCCAAGTTTAATTTCAGATGACACCTTTTTCCAGTAATTTATTTCTGATGAAGACAAACTATTTTCATACTCTCTTAACTTTATACTCCACTCTATAAATGAAGCAGTTTTGTAAGGTAATGCAACTTTCTCTCCATTTTCAATCTGCTTTACTGCTGTACTGAAATCCTCAGAAATAATATGCCATGACACACCATCTATTACTAAATGATGCATACTAAGCATCATTACTTTCTCATTTTTCAGAGTAAATACTGCTGCCTTTACAAGTGGACCATTTGCTAAATCCATACTACCTTGTATTTCTGTACACTTGTTTTCTACAGCACTATAAGTATTTTCACAATCAGTATAATCAAATTCATAGAAATCAAACAGCTTACTTTCTTTAACAGGCAGTATATCAAAAACTTCATTTCTATAAACTGCTCTGAGAATATCATGATGCTTTACTATTTCTTCTATAGCTTTTGCAATTACTGAATTTGTTATTCCACTTACATCATACATTGATGCCTGATTATAATGCCAAGGTTTTGCAAAATTTTTCTTTTCAAATTCTCTGATTATTGGTGTTTTTTCAACCTTTCCGCTGATTTCACCCTGCTCATAAGTCTGATTATCAGATACATTTTTAACGGCATATGCAATTTTTTCAACTGTTTTGCCATTCATTATATCTTTGACAGTTACTACACAATTTTTCCCCCTGAGTTTTGATATAATTCTTATTGCCTTGATTGAATCTCCTCCAAGCTCAAAGAAATTATCTAATATTCCGACTTTTTCTATTCCAAGAACCTCTTCAAATACTTTGCAAAGTGCCTGTTCAATTTCGTTTGTCGGTTCTTTATATTCTCTTGCTAAACGATTTTCAATTTCAGGCAATGCCTTTTTATTGAGCTTACCATTTGTGGTCAAAGGTATTTCTGCA
>JAKSRB010000113.1 GCA_024403825.1 Ruminococcus sp.
TAAGCTGACCTTTGAGTTTAAAAAATTTCTGCTGAAATTTTTTGGACTTAGTTGGTGTGAGGGAAAGTCGCATTGGTGGTTTGAGGTGTCACACCTCAGAAAAATTGCACATTCTATAGAATATTGTGTGTTGGGAATATTCTCAGCCTGTGTCCTGCAAAAACGAAGCAGGTTGCTTCCGATAATGGTCTGCACGATTATTTCTTTATCTGACCAGTTTTTAAAGCTTTTGCTCCCAACTCGTGAGTTTGATGCGGTTGATTTAGTATTTGACTGTTTTGGTTATATGCTGGGTATTTTGGCTGTATATTTAATTACGCTGTTGATTAGCCATATCAAACATAAAAAATATGTTCCAAAACATTTTTTAACTTAATATTTTATTCAAGGACATTCTCGTTATATAAACTGAGGATGTCCTGCTTTTTTGAATTTATATATATATTGCTAAAAATGAAAATTACAAAGATGTTTAATTTGCATATTGTAAAATTTTCTATAAAAGTGTAAAATATTACTGTAAAGGTATTTTCTTTTACGGTAGAACACTTATATGGCATAATTTCTTGTTTGTGCCATAAAGATGGCCTGATAATCATTTGTTTTATCAGACCGGTGGTAATTTTTTAAAAGGAGTAATGAAATGAAAAAGTTCAAAAGAGTTGCAGCTCTCGCCCTTGCGGTACTTATGGCTCAGAGTGCAGTTTCTGTTGCAACAGTAAGTGCATCTGCGGCAGTAGTCAGCAATGTTGCTGTTTCAGCAGGAGAACTGCTTGATAGCGGTACTTGCGGTGATGATGTAACATGGTCATTGTATAAAAATGGTCTGCTAAGTATTGTTGGTACGGGCAGAATGGAAAATTACAGTACGGAAAACAAAGCCCCATGGTATGAATCAAGAACTCGCATTCAAGATATAGCAATCAGTAATGGTGTTACTGAAATCGGCAGTTGTGCTTTTCGTAATTGCAACTATGCTGTTAGTGCTTCAATTCCTTCAACGGTTACTTCCATTGGTGATAGTGCTTTTTTAGGCTGTTTTTTACTTGATAATGTTTCAATCTCAGGTAATGTAACTGATATTTGTGCCAATGCGTTTAGTGATTGTAAAAGTCTGACAAAGTTTGTGTTCCCTAAGGGACTTGAAACCATTGGTGATGCTGCTTTTGCAAATACGGGATTAAAAATGGTTTCATTCAGCGATACAGTAACTACTATTGGTAAAAATGTTTTTGTAAACTGTACAAAGCTTTCTGTTGCAGTCATACCTTCAAATGTCACTGAAATAGGTCACACTGTATTTGGTGCTAATGCTGAAAATTTTGCTGTTTATGGCTACAGCGAAAGCTATGCCGAATCATATTGTCAGCAGAATAATCTCAGATTTGTTGCACTTGACGAATTTTATGATTGCGGTACCTGTGGTGAAAGCATTTTATGGATGCTTGATAATGATGGTGTTATGTACATCAGAGGCACAGGTGATATGAATAATTACATAAAAGCTGCTGCCCAGCCATGGTATGACTACAAAACTAAAATTAATTCCATTGTAATTGAAGAGGGAGTTAATTCTATTGGTGACTTTGCCTTTTATGGTTGTAAATATGCCACAGATGTTACCGTTCCTGATACCATAAACAGTATTGGTAAAAATGCTTTTTACAGCTGTATCTCGCTCAAAAATATTGAGCTTCCTGCAAGTGTTGAATATATTAATGCATATGCATTTTATAAATGTACCTCTTTACAGGCTATCACAATTCCGTCCGGTATTAAGGATATTGGCAACTATGCTTTTTCAAACTGTACAATACTCAAAACAGTTAATTTTGATAAGGGTGTTGAGGTTTTGACAGGTACTTACATTTTCAATAAGTGTACCAGCCTTGAGGAAATTTCTCTCCCTAAAACTCTTACAAGTGTTCCTAAGAATATGTTTGCTAACTGTTCTGCACTCCAGAAGGTTACTATTCCTGCTCCTGTAGTGCTTATTTCAACAGGTGTTTTCAACTACACAAGCTCTAATCTTGTTATTTGTGGTTATGAAGGTACCTTTGCAGAAGAATATGCTGACGGAAATGACTATGAGTTTTCTCCATTGCGTCCAAAGGCTGATGGCGAATGTGGTGAAAACCTAAAGTGGGTTCTTGATGAGGATAATGACCTGACTATCTATGGTTCTGGTGATATGTATGATTATACTGATGTGAGGGTTCCATGGAGTGAATATTCCTCAGAAATCAGCGAAGTTATTATTGCCAGCGGAGTAACCTCTATTGGCAGCAATGCTTTTGAGGAATTTTCTAATATTAATAAGGTTATTGTTCCTGATACAATTACAAAAATCGGTGACAGTGCGTTTACAGGCTGTTCAAATATTACAGAGTTCAGATTTCCGAAAAATCTTACTTCAATAGGTAATAGTGCGTTTGAACGCTGTGATTTATCTGTAGTTACACTACCTGAAACTGTTGTGTCTATCGGCAACAAGGCTTTCAGAAATAATCATAATCTGATTAAGGCTGAAATTCCTCGCAATATTGAAGTAGTGGGAACACTTGCATTTGACGGTGATTCGGAGGACCTTACAATTTACGGCTATACAAATTCACCGGCTCAAAAATATGCCTTGAGTGAGGATATAAAGTTTGAATCTATCGGTGTAATTCCGATTATTGAGCCTACAGAGCCAGCAACCTCTGCTACTACCTCCACAGATTCTACAGATTCAACATCTTCTACGGATGCTACTGAATATACCGAAGCTCCGACAAGCTATACTGTTTACTATGATAATAGTATTTCTCTTTGGTCTGATGTATATGTTTACTACTGGAATGAAAATGACAGCAGTGTACAAAAAGAATGGCCTGGAGTAAAGATGACGAGCATTGGCAATAAAGAATATAAGGCTGTAATTCCTGCAAATATTACCAATGTTGCTTTCAATAATAATAAAGGCTCACAGACATTAGACCTTTCATCTCCAAACGGAAATAAAATAT
>JAKSRB010000114.1 GCA_024403825.1 Ruminococcus sp.
ATGGTGTATACACCTACGACCGTAAGGATAAATTTGAAAAAGAATTTTTCTACAACGTAAACAGCAGAAAAGCAGCAATAGAGGATTAAATTTTTAATAAACTTTAATACAGAGGTGATATTTTGACCCCCAATAACATAGTAATTATTGCAAAGGGTGAAGATATCACCTTTAATGTTTCTGAATATTCTATAAACGAAAAAACTTGCGAAATTTTGTTTGATAGTGGCAAGGTTTATACATACAACAAGGGCAATGTTAAAATTTATAAAAATCCTGTATTTGTGGATGCAAGCCTCTATACTATTTATCACAGGGACAGAGAACTTTTTGATATTAAATCCATAGGCATTTTCAAAACTGAAAATGATGAAATATGGCAAATAAAATATGGTAATGGCACAGCTGCAAACTACCAAAAAAGCAATCTTGAAATAAAAAAATCCTGCCTTGATGATAAAGAGGCTTCGGATTGCCTGCACTACCTGAGCCGTATGGCAGACCTTAACGATTTAACCGACGATGACGGCAATAAAATACTTGCCTCACAATACAGAAAAATAGCAAAAGTAAACTGCACAACCGCATTGGCAAATTACCTTAACCCAAAGAATGAAGAGCTTGAAAAAGACGAAACTGTTGCTTTATTTGGTGATGGTTACACTCCCATTTTCCCATTTGGCTGTAATTCAAGCCAATATGTTGCAGTAAAAAATGCACTCAGTAATAATATAAGCATTATTGAGGGTCCACCGGGCACAGGCAAAACCCAGACCATACTTAACATAATTGCAAACCTGATTGTTTCAGGCAAAAGTGTTCAGGTTGTTTCAAACAACAATGCTGCCATTGATAATATTTATGAAAAAATGGCTGATGAGAAATACCAGCTTGATTTTATGGCAGCACGACTTGGCAGCAGAGCAAATAAAGAAGTATTCTTTAATAACCAGACAGGGTTTTATCCAGACCTTACTGATTGGAAATATGACGGTGAAGAAGACTTACTTGAAAGAATAAAAATAATTTCAGCTCAGCTTGATTCACTTTATGAAGCGCAAGGCAAATATGCACAGCTTAAAAAGCAGTTATCTGAATTGCAGACAGAGTATTCTCATTTTGTTAAATATTGCGAAGATATTGGCTTTGATATAAGCTCAGTAAAAACTAGTAATAGCATAAAGCCTCAGGCAATACTCAAAGTTTTGCAGTCTGCTGATACCAAGGGCTCATTAGGACATTTTCAGAAAATAAGAGCATATTTTTCAGGTATTAAAAATCTTAAATTATATAAATCTGATTTAACAAACACCATAAACGCCCTTCGCTATGCCTACTATAACGGAGAAATAAACAGAATAAACAAGCAGATAGATACATTAAATGCCTATCTTAGTTCAAACAATATTGAGGATAAATCACACGCATTAAATTCACTGTCTTTAATTTATCTCAGAGATTATATCTGCAAAAAATATTATGGTAAAATCAGGCGAATTAAATATACCGACCTTGTGCTACTTGATAAGCCAAAAGATTTTTTTGATGATTATCCCGTTATACTCAGCACTACTTTTTCAGCAATGAATAACGGCAAATATGAGTTTGATTACATCATAGTAGACGAATCCTCTCAGGCAGATATTTCAACAGGTGTGCTTGCTTTAGGAAGCGCAAAAAATGCCGTAATTGTTGGTGACAGTTGTCAGCTCCCCTTTGTACTTACAAATGAGAAAAAGGAAATTGCCACCTCAATTTTTGGCAATTACAAGCTATACGATTCATATAATTTTGCAGTAAACAGCTTCCTTGATTCGGTAAAAAAAGTATTCCCCGAATCACCTGTTACAATTTTAAGAGAGCATTACCGCTGTGACCCAAAAATCATTGGATTTTGTAATGATAAATTCTATGACGGCAACCTGATTATTATGACAAAGGATAGTGAGGAAGGCTCTGCCCTTTCAGCTATAAAAACAGTTGAAGGTGACCACGCAAGGGGCAGATATAACCAAAGGCAGATAGATGTAATAACAAAAGAAGTACTCCCCTCACTTGATTATCTTCCTGAAGATATCGGCATAATTGCGCCCTATAATGACCAGATTGACCAATTAAAAGCACAGGTTAATGACGATAGAATTATGATTTCTACCGTTCATAAATTTCAGGGTCGTGAAAAGAAGGCTATTATTTTCTGCACAGTTGATAATGAAATCAGAGAATTTGTTGATGACCCGAATTTGCTGAATGTTGCTGTTTCAAGAGCAGAGGATAAGTTTATTATTGTTTCCTGCCAAAACAGCGGAGATGGTAATATTTCCGATTTGATTTCATACATCAGGTATAATAACCTTGAGGTTTCCGAAAGCAAAATATATTCCGTATTTGATATGCTTTATAAGGCAAATACTGCCGAAAGAATTAAATTCCTTTCAAGACACAAAAAAGTTTCTGAATACGACTCAGAAAACATAATGTACGGATGTTTATCTGATATTTTATCAAAGAGTAATATTCTTTCCATAGCTTGCCACACACCTTTGAATATGATTATCAGGGATAGGTCACAGCTTACAGAAAAAGAGCTTAAATATGCTTTGAATCCATGGACTCACATTGATTTTCTTATCTATAATAAGGTATCCAAAGCACCGATTCTTGCAATAGAGGTTGACGGCTTTAATTTCCACAAAGGTGATACAAAACAGTATGAACGTGACAGACTGAAAGACTCCGTTATGGCTAAATGCGAAATACCACTTATAAGACTATCAACTATCGGAAATAATGAGATTGAATTGATAAAAGAAAAACTGAATATATAGCAAAAGCGGTCTCGTGAGAGACCGCTTGATTTTTTGATTGTATAAAGTTATATCCAGCCCATTGCTTTATAAATAACAGTGAGTGTATCAAAAATCTTA
>JAKSRB010000115.1 GCA_024403825.1 Ruminococcus sp.
TGGTATAAAAATGCTAACAGTGTGATTTTGTATGTATTTATTTGATAATGTGTGCTTTGCTATTATTGTTGAGCCAAATGATAAGGTATAAATTGTAAAATCGATGACAGACTTTACATATTGTGCAACCGACAGGAATACAAAATGTGTTTTCAGCCCTGTGATATCATTCACTCATAATATTTATGAACGACCTCTTAATATCATATAATAGTTTTTATACCACACATTAATTTATATTTTTATGCTAATTATGTGTAATACAAGTAAATAATGCAATTATTGAAGAAGATGCTAATTATACCAAATTTATGCTTGTCCAAATGAAAAGATGAGTAAATTTGCGGCATGAAAAAGTTGATATTATTTCCAGTCGCATTAATTTTACTTACTATCCTGATCAGTTGCAGAAATCAGCGGGTAGATGAACGGATGTCTATTGCTTATAGTCTCCTTAATAGTGCTCCTGATTCTGCCTTGTCTCTTTTATCCCATTATAATGCAAAGGACATGAGCGGTGCTGCTCGTGCCTATTACTCACTCATCTATACCATTGCCCAGGACAAGAGTGGATTGGATG
This sequence comes from Ruminococcus sp., assembly GCA_024403825.1. Taxonomy (GTDB): domain Bacteria; phylum Bacillota; class Clostridia; order Oscillospirales; family Acutalibacteraceae; genus Ruminococcoides. Next base: position 581 of record JAKSRB010000115.1, read on the forward strand.
TGGATAATGATTCCCTTTTGAGCTATGCCTATAATTATTACCGGCAGCATAAGGATGATTCTTTGTATGCCAAGTGCTTGTATTATATGGGCAAATACTATTATTTAAATGACAGCACTAAGCAAAGTGTGGATTTACTGTCCGAGGCAAATAGAGTAGCAAAGGAACAAGGAGATTTGTATACTCAGTATTTAGCGTTAAGCAGGCTTAGCATGGCTCTAGAATTATCAAATCCGAAAAAATCCTTGGAGACAGCCAAAAGAGCGTATGAATTATTTTGTCGGTTTGATTCGACCAATTATTACAATAAAGTGTTCTTACTTATGGGAATAGGTAACAGCTTCGAAAATGTAAAAGAGCCTGATTCTGTTTTGTATTATATGAAGCAATCTGTGATTCAGGCGAAGATAGCCCAAGATTCTAATTTGATTGGCGAAGCATACCATTCACTTTCTTTTGGTTTTAGCAATTATCATATGCTAGATTCTGCTCTTTATTATGCCAAGCAGGCATATAATTTTGTTTCTTCAAAAAAAACATCACTTGCCATGCAGTTGGCAAGTAGCTATTTGGCCTGTGATTCTATAAATGAAGCTGAATCAATTTTAAAACAAGTCATAGAAACAAAAACAAACCTGAATACACGATACAGTGCATTCTACTACTTGTCCGAAATATGTATGCACCGAACCAATGATCAAGAAGGGATGCGGTATGTAGATTCTACATTAACAATGTTACGCCGCATCTATTATAATGCACAGCAGGAAATATCAGATTATCAGACAGCCAACGATAATCTTGTTTTAGAAACAGAGCGTGCCGAGGTGAAGTTAAAAAGGAGCGTGTTGATTGCTTTGTTGATCATTGTCGTTATTTCCGTTTTAATAAGTCTGCTTTTACTTAATTATCGCAATTATCGTAAATATACAAAGATTAGACTCAAATTGGTGCAGGAACAAAAGAAAGCACAGTTGGAACAACAGGAATTATTGCACAGGCAAGTGTTGATGCAGAAAGATTTTGAAATGCGAGCTCGAAACAAAGATCACCATGCACAAATACTGCAAATGAAAAATGAGCAGGAAAAGCAGAAACTGATATTAAAGAGCCAGGAAAAACAGCTATCATTTGCAAAAAACTACATTCTTTTAAAACTGGATTTTGAAAATCTTCAGCAAAAATTAAAGAGTGAAATAAAGCGGGATAATATAGAAAAGAGTGTATGGTTTGAACTAGAGATAGCCTTGAATGAAATTTTCTGTGGATTTGTATCTCAGTTTAGAGATAAACACCCTAATTTGAAGGAGGATGATGTTCAATTTTGTATGCTTGTTAAGTTGGGTTTGAATAATGCGCAATTAGAGCATTTTTATTGCAGAGAGCTCCAAACTATAAAACAGCGCTTGCTGAACCTGAAACCTAAATTAGGAATAGAGGATTCTGAGCAATCTACCAGAGAATATATCCTGAATTTTGGAGCATAAAGACCCTGTTTTTCACTTAAGAAAAAGACTTTTATACCATATACCTGTTGAAAATGGGGGGTAATGTACTCTAAATCAACAACTTGCAATACTGTTTCCGGCTTTTGCTTTTTATACCTCATTTCTTGTATGCTTTGATTTGTAATCCATACCTTTGCATCGTTCTAATTTTTAAATTTACAAGTTATGAGAAAAACATTTTTATTCTTGGAGCTTTTGTTAGCTCTTGTTTCAACTCAACCAGCTTCAGCTGCAATTAATATTGACGACCCATTGACTAATGATTCAGGTAAGAACAAGAGTGGAATATGACCTATGTACAAGAATAAAAGAATAGTTGTGTTATTATTACTTGGTACTGTTTTGAGCTCTTGCATAGAGATCAACGGTTCTGGTTATTCAATACTATCCGATGAAGATAAGAAACATGTAATAATATGTAATCAGCCATTGGATAGCTTGACAAATAACGGTAATTTATATGCAATTAACACCAAGCAAGTTAAAGAGTATTTACAAAACAAACATAGAGTGATTGTTTATGAATATTTACCATTCTGTTCAGGTGAGAGTGGGACGGATCCGCAAACCATTTACGAAATATGTAAACAAAAAGCGATGGATCTATTAGTCGTTTCTTCCGTATATGATGGTATTCTCCCCATATCACAAAATATAGAGTTTCCTATATTTGTGATAGATTTTAATCCTTATCATACAGATAATTATCAAAAATATTCAGAAGAATTTTATAAATGTTTAACGAATGATGATTCTGAAGACAGGAAATACAGCTCCTATCACCTCTTTGAAGAAGGGAAATACATAAAAAGCCTTTCAAACTTGGG
>JAKSRB010000116.1 GCA_024403825.1 Ruminococcus sp.
TTTTTACTTCTTTCTTACAGCAACCACGCAGATTTTTAACTAATCTGCGTGGTTGTTGCATTTTTTGAGATGTTATAACTAAATTTGCAAACAAAAGTAAAAGATATTAAAATGCAATTTGACGATGTTTATATAATTTTAAATATAATTTGAGTTGTTATTGTATCTATTGTATATACAGTTATAAAATATCTATTGACAAAATTTTTCAGATTTGTTATAATTATACTAACTTAGCGAACTATGACTAATATAATTGCGTGATAATATTTATATTACTTTTTGTACTATATGATATATTGAATGAATATGTTGTTTGAATCTTTTATTATATTATATCAAAGATGTAATGAAAGCTGTTTGATGATTATTTTGTTGAGTATATCGTATTTTTTTGTAGTAATATATTAATTTATTATGAAACAGTTTATGCAGGGTTATGAATTATAATTAATGGGTAACTATTTAAGTGTAAAGTGCTAAGCTGTTTATATGGCATTATAGTTTTAAATATTTAATATATTAAATATTTAGTGGTGGTCAATACTTGCTGGGAAATATTAAAAAGGGAAGATTTAGATATGAAAAATTTAAAAAAGACATTATTAATCTTAATGTTGGGTGCAATGACATTATCAATGACAGCTTGTGGAGGTGCCGGCAGTTCTTCATCTCAAACTGATGGTTCAGCAAAAAAAGATACAGAAAAAGCAAAAGTATATCAGATTGCTACTGATACATCATTCAATCCTTTTGCCTTTCCTGATGAAACAGGTAAATATGTAGGCATTGATATTGATTTGTTTGAGGCTATAGCAGAAGATCAGAATATTGCTTTTGAATATCAGCATTTAGGATTTGATGCAACCTGTGCGGCACTTGAATCCAATCAGGCTGATGGTGCAATGTGTTGCTTGAGTATAAAGGAAGAGAGAAAAAAGATATATGACTTTTCTGAACCTTATTATACATCATCTGTTGTTTGCGTAGTAAATGCATCTTCAGATTTAAAATCTTTTGATGATTTGAAAGGTAAAAAGGTTGCAGCAAAAATTGCTACAGATGCTGAAAAATATGCTAATGATATTTCTGCTGAATATGATGCAGAAGTTGTCGCATTGGAGGACTTTTCAACCGCATTTATGATGCTTAAAAGTGAGAGTGTAGATGCTATTATTGAAGATGTAACAGTTGTAAAAACTGCTATGGCTTCCGATGATACAATTACTCAGATTGGTGACGAAGGATATGCAGCACAGATAGGTTTTGCGGTTCCTAAGGATAAAAATCCAGAGCTTTTAGAGAAATTTAATACTGGCTTAAAAAATATAAAGGCTAATGGAAAATTTGATGAAATTATGGATAAATATCTCAAATAATAAGGAGTTACATAATGTGGTGGTATGAGCAACTGCAAATTTTTAAAACTTCATTTATTGAGTTGTATCCAACACTTATTGAGGGCTTGAAAGTTACAATGATTGTAACACTGATAGCTTTTATCGGTGTTATTCTGTTAGGATTTATATCCTGTCTTATGCAACTTTCAAAATTTAAAATTCTTAATGCTTTATCCAAAATATATGTTTATTGTATAAGAGGCACACCATTTCTTGTTCAATTATTTATTGTATTTTTTGGAATACCTCAGTTTTTTGATGCTATGGGATTTGATTTCAGAATAAGTGCTTTTTGGGCATCGGTAGTCACTTGTGCGATTAATGGTGGTGCATATATGACTGAGGTTTTCAGAACCAGCATACAGGCGGTCGATGTTGGGCAGATTGAAGCTGCAAAGAGTTTGGGCATTTCTAAATTTTATACTATGAGTAGAATTATTATTCCTCAGGCTATACGAACCAGCATAAGCTCTATAGGAAATCAGTTTATTATTACTTTCAAAGATACTTCGGTATGCTCAGTTGTAGCCTTAAAGGATATAGTATATATGGGCAAGCTTTATATAGGTCGTACTATGCAGTCTTTTGTAACCTATATGATAATTGGTGTCTTTTATATAGTAATAATAACTTTAGCATCTATCCTTATTCATTTTATTGAAAGAAGGTTGAATTATGCAAACAAAAATTGAAATTAAAGATTTAAATAAAACCTTTGGTGATTTGCATGTTTTGAAAGATGTTAATCTGAAAATAAATAAGGGTGAAAAGATTTGCATAATAGGACCTTCTGGTTCAGGAAAATCGACCTTGCTTCGTTGTATAAATGGATTGGAAACTGCTAATAGTGGTGAAATTATCATTGATAATGAAGATGTACTTAACAAACCGTTAAGTAAGAATATTGGAATGGTATTTCAACAGTTTAACCTTTTTCATAATTTGAGTGTGCTTGATAATATTACACTTGCACCAATATGTAACAAAAAAATGAAAAAAGCAGAGGCAAGAGAAAATGCTTTAAAACTTCTTGAACAGATGGGAATTGCTGATAAGGCTAAAAATTATCCACATCAGTTAAGTGGTGGACAGAAACAAAGGGTTTCTATTGCAAGGGCATTGGCAATGAATCCTGAAATATTACTTTTTGATGAGCCGACCAGTGCGTTAGATTCTAAAATGACAAATGAAGTTTTGGAAATTATTAGTTCTTTGGCATCAACAGGAATCACAATGCTCATTGTTACACACGAATTGGGATTTGTAAAAAAAATTGCTGACAGAGTGGTTTTTGTTGATTCGGGAAGTATTATTACTGTTGCTTCTACAGAAAGCTTTTTTAATAATCCTGATAATGAAATAGTATCGTCGTTTTTAAGTGGTTATAATAAATAATATGCCAAGTATGTTCTAAATTTTTGTATTACACAATGGAGGAAGTATGCCGGATAAAAAGAAAAATATTATAAATATGACTAACATTA
>JAKSRB010000117.1 GCA_024403825.1 Ruminococcus sp.
ATCAATTTATCAAAAGGACAGAAAGTAAACTTAACAAAGGATAATCCGGGACTTAAAAATATCATGGTAGGTCTTGGCTGGGACATCAATGCATTTGACTCAGGTACAGCATTTGACCTTGATGCATCTGCTTTTCTTGCTGATGCAAACGGCAAGTGCCCATCAGAAAAGGAATTCGTTTTCTACGGAAATCTTGAACATTCAAGCGGTTCAGTAAAGCATATGGGCGATAACCTTACAGGCGAAGGCGAAGGCGACGATGAACAGATTAAGATTGACTTAAGTCTTGTTCCTGCAAATATCGAAAAGATTGCATTTACTGTTACTATCTATGATGCTGAAAACAGAAGACAGAATTTCGGACAGGTAAGCAACTCATTCATCCGTATTGTTGATGAAGCTACAAATACAGAGCTTGTTCGTTTCGACTTAGGAGAAGATTTCTCAATCGAAACAGCTGTTGTTGTAGGTGAACTTTACAAGAATAACGGCGAATGGAAATTCAACGCTATCGGCAGCGGATTCCAGGGCGGTCTCGCAGCACTTTGCGGTCACTACGGAATCCAGGCTGAATAATAAATTTATATAAGGGTTAACAGGGAGGAAATTATTATGCCAGTATGTTTAACAAAAGGACAGAAAGTAAGTCTTACAAAGGACAATCCGGGACTCAAGAATGTTGTAGTAGGTCTTGGCTGGGACACAAACCAGTTCGACACAGGTTCAGATTTTGACCTTGATGCATCTGCTTTTCTTCTTACAGAAGAAGGCAAGGTTTCAGGACAGGCTGATTTCGTATTCTACGGCAACAAGGAGCATCCATCAGGCAGCGTTACACACTTAGGCGACAACCTTACAGGTGCAGGTGATGGTGATGATGAGCAGATTAAGATTGACTTATCAAAGGTTCCTGACAACATCAAGAGAATTGCATTCTCAGTAACAATTTATGAAGCTGAGAGCAGACACCAGAATTTCGGACAGGTAAACAACTCATTCATCAGAATTTATGACGAGTCAAACGGACAGGAAATTCTTCGTTATGACCTTGGTGAAGATTTCTCAGTTGAAACTGCATCTATTTTCGGTGAGCTTTACAAGAACGGAAATGAATGGAAGTTCAACGCAATCGGCAGCGGTTACCAGGGCGGTCTTGCAGCTATCTGCAACAGCTACGGTATTGAAGTAGGCTGATTATATTATTAAAAAGCGAAAGGCTGTTTTCTTCGGAAAACAGCCTTTTTTAATATGAAGTCATCAGACGGTTCTGTGTAGTAAATAGTACACAAAATCATTTATTTAAAAACAAAAAACTCAGACCAAAAAATCTGAGTTAAGTGCCGCTGACCGGACTTGAACCGGTACGGTATTGCTACCGAGGGATTTTAAGTCCCTTGTGTCTGCCTATTCCACCACAGCGGCATATTATTTATTCAACGAATAATATTATATCACTTTTGTAATAAAAAGTCAAGCAAAATAGTAAAAGAAGATATATAATTATTATATAACATATTAATAACAATATCTCCCCAAAGTCAGACACATAGGGGAGATATTATATTAAAGATATTTTTTTATTTCATCAGCAGTTTTAATGAGTACAGCGTCCAATGACTTTACATTTTTAAGATAAGGCTGTAATTTTTCAGCAGTTTTGCCTATAGGACTACCGCCTGATGTAGCAAATACAACCACACTTTTTCCACTCCAGTCATACTCGTTACAAAAAGTATTAACTACATTTGGTGCGCCGTAATACCATATAGGAAATCCAAGAAAAATACGATTATAGCCTGCAAAATCATTAATTTTAGATTTAACAGGAACATTTTTTTTCATAAATTTCTCTTTATTGCATCTTGCAAGCGGATTTGTCCATTTTATGTCTGCCTTAGAGTATGGATTTTCAGGAATAATTTCAAATGTCTCAAAATTATTATCTTTTGCAAATTCTTCGGCAACTTTTTTCGTTGTTCCCTCTGCACTGAAATATACTACAAGAGTTTTCATATTCAATACCTCGTAGCTTAGAGTTCAATTACCTTTGGAGCATCAGTAAATGATGAAAATGTAGCAGTTGCATTTTCAAAATAAAGAACCTCTGTATTGTCATCTTCAGCAGAGTACATTGCCTGTAATGACGGAAACTGTTCAAGCATATGTCTTTTTGCTTCAACTCTGTCATCTCTGATAAGCTTTCCGCAAATTCTTACCCATACACCGTCAGCAAAAGCACAGATTTCAACATTGTTATTAAGCTGAATCTGTTTTGATACTTCCTTGACCTTGCCTGTCTGAATATAAAGCTTTCCGTCAAAAATGTCGATTGTACCAAAAGGACGAACTCTCGGCTGATTTCCTTCAACAGTAGCAAGATAATATGTACCGCATTTCTTTAAGAATTCATAAACTTCATTCATGATATATACCTCCGTTTTTACAGTAAATAATACTGTTATTAATTATATTATACAATTATTCCAGCAAAAAATCAAATATAAAATCTTTATTTTTTCATTTTAATATTGCCAAAATTAAAACTGTTATTCTGTTCACCCTGTTTCAGATAAGAATTTATCTGAAATTCTTCTTCTTTTTCCATTTTTATGAAAAGCTGAGCAGTATTTTTAGCATCAACTAAAGCATCATGTTCGCCTTCATCGTAAAATATATCAGCAATGATAAGAGCTTCTGACAGCTTGTAACTGCGTCTGGTGTTATTCATTTTCTCGCTGAAAGTAATCTGACAGTCAATCCATGTATCGAGTAAATCTTCCATTTTAGGATTGTCAATATATTTTCCGTCAAGTTCGGAAA
>JAKSRB010000118.1 GCA_024403825.1 Ruminococcus sp.
TGCTCATGGGCAGAAAGCTTGCAGAAAAAGAAAAGAATGCATAAATTAAAAGCACCCTTTCGTTAAGAAGGGTGCTTAATGTTTACTCAAGTATATCAAGTGAATAATCACTCAGGTATTCGTTGCAGGTAATAAGTGACATACCTTTGTTTATGCAAAAAATAATTACCGTATCTCTGGGATTTCTTACATACAAATCACTCAGACTGCAAAGCTTCAGGAGCTTACGGGTTTCCTCAAGGGTAAGACGCATACCAAAGGCAAGCATAAGTATTTTATCTCTTGATGGGTTGGTTTTATTGCCGTTAAAAATCTGATAAGCGTAGTTTTTATCAAGGTTTGATTTTTCAATTACTTCGCTTTTTTTCAGCCCTTTTTCGTTGAGCATCATTTCAAGGTATTCACTTATAGATGAGAAGAGAAGCTCACCTATTTCCTGGTCAAAAAAATCCTTATAGGTATTTTTTGATTTAAGTATTTCCATCAGTTCTTCGGTAGATTTTTCCATAAATTCTCCTTTAGCTGCATAAAACTATACACAACTTTGTATTTATATGATAAAATAAATTTCAGATTAAATCAAGATGGTGATTTTTTGTATAACATTCTGAAAACGATAAACGACTCGACCTATATGGTTGAAAGCAACAACCACATATACATTGCTAAGGTTATATCACTTGAGGAAACTGAGCTGTATAAAAAACTGATGGCAATCAATAACCCTTACATTGCAAAGATATACGGCTTTGAAATTATTGACGGTCAGTTTTGCGTAATTGAGGAATATATTCTGGGCAGCACTCTTGAGGAGTACGTAATGGAAAACGGAAGCCTCGACGATGAAACCGTAAAGAGCATAGTTACTCAGCTTTGCAGCGGACTTTCTGAAATACACAAAACAGGGCTTGTACACCGTGATATAAACCCTACAAACGTTATGATTGATGGCTATGGCAGGGTAAAAATAATTGACTTTGGTATAATTCGTCAGAATAAAGCAAATAAAAGTAAAGATACAAGAGTGCTTGGCACTCAGGGCTATGCAGCACCTGAGCAATTCGGCTTTAGTCAGACCAATGCAAGGGCGGATATTTACGCCGTAGGTGTGCTTATAAATTACCTTAAAACAGGCGCACTTCCAAACGAAAGGAAAGCGGAGGGCTTCTTCAAAAGAATTGTAGAGAAATGCACACGTATAGATGAAACAAACCGCTATGCAAGTGTGGATGAGCTTGTAAAGGATATTACAGGAAAAAACGCCAGGAATTTTTTTGCTCTTATACCCGGATTCCGTAAAGGCGTATGGTGGCACATGGTTATAGCAACTATATACTATTTCATCATAATTTTAGGTTACTCTATCATACTTACCTCAAAAGAAATAACTGTCCCATATTGGATAGATGTAATTATTTATCCTTTTATGTTTTTTGTTCCTGTACCCATACTTACTGATTTCAACAACTGGACAAGCAAGGTGAAATATCTTAAATATAAAGACAGGTCAACTAAAATCGCAACACAAGTGCTTTTAGCTGCCGCCAGCTGGGGTATTGCTCTGGGTATCATTATACTCGGTACATAACAATAAATGTTGTGCTGTCAGCACAACAAATCTCAATTTTGATAATGTATAATTTCAATATCAAATATGAGGAGGTTTGTTTATGGCAGACAATTTCAACACAAACGGCGCAGAGGTTCAGCAGGCAGTAGACGCTGCTCTTAAGCAGCAGAAGAAAGAAAAGAAAAAGAAAAAATGGATTATCATTGGCGTTATCGTTCTTGTGCTTATTATCATAGGCGTAGCATCAGGTGGCAAGAATGATGAGGTAAAAGAGAGAACAACCGCAGGTGATACAAGCGTTGGCACAGATAACGAAATAGGTGCAGTTGATGTTACTGTAAAAACCACAGAGGCAGCAAAAGAAGAAAATGCAGAATACGAAATCGGTAAAACCACCGCACATGCTTATTATAACAGCATAAATACCGCATATATCACAGTTGTCGTTCCCGTTAAGAATACAGGCAATACAAACCTTTACTTATCAAGCTGTACAATTGATGTAGAAAACAGCAACGGTACTCTTGAGGATACCCTCAGCATGGTATCTGTTTACCCACAGGTTATCAAACCCGGTGAAACCGCATATTACTATGAGGATACATTTTATGATGGTGATTCCTTCAGCGGCTTAAAGGCAATCCCCCATGTAGAGGTTGAAAAAGCAACTGTTAAATGTATAAGATATGAGGTAAGCGAAGTTCAGATTAAGAACGAAGAATATTTCGGCTCTTATGCAATGGGCAGAGTTGAAAACACAACTGATGCCGACGGCTCAAGTGTTTATGTAGTAGTTAATTTCTATGATTCAGATAAAAACCTGATTTGCCAGCAGTTTGATATACTTGATGACGGTCTTAAAGCAGGGGAAAAGAAGAGCTTCAAGACCTCCAACCTTGACTCTGTTGACGCAAGCAAGATTTCTTCATATTCAGTATATGCTTTCCCATATCAGTACCAGTTCTGATTATAAATACACAGCCCTCTCAGTTAATTCTGAGAGGGCATTTTTTACTTTATTACATATTGACTTTATAATGTATATATGATAATATAATAATGCTGTTTTAATGCGTTAAAATGCTAACAAGTTAAAAAGCTAAAAGC
>JAKSRB010000119.1 GCA_024403825.1 Ruminococcus sp.
TTATCAGAAAAGCTCCTCCTCCGGAGATTCTGTATCTACTATAACAGGCTTTTCGGCTGTTTTAGTTGTTTTTCTGGTAGTTGTAGTTCTTCTGGTTCTGGTTGTCTTTACTGGCTTTTCAGTTGTTTCAGCACTTTTAACAGTTGTTTTTACAGCAGGAGTTTTCTTTGGCAATGGGGTTACATCTACCTCTACTGGCTCACTTTCAGATTTTACAACTTCTGCTTTTACAACAATTTCTTCTGGCTTTGGAGTTTCTTCCTTGGCTGTTTCGATTTCCTCTGAAAATACCTCTTCTGTAACCTCTGTTTTATTAACTGTTTCTTCAAATGGGGAAGTAGGATAATCACTTTCATTTGAACAAGCTACTGTTATATCAACTATTTCATCACTTTGGGCATTTTCAACCGTTACAGGTGCTGTAAATAACTCCTCGTTCTCTGCCTCTACAATTTTTCTGTATTTATCTCTTACTCTTGAAAGCTTACTCTTTGAGCCGTCTATTACTGTAAATAATTTTTTCTGTGTTTCTGTCGGCTCAAAATTTCCTGCTTTCTGCATTTCATAGTACTGCTTGCCTAATTCTATATATGCTCTGTTCATTAACTCGCTCTCATTTTTCATCACAAGTCTTAATCTGTTAAGCTTGGCGTTTGTTTTATTTCTGTCGATAACAGACTGTGTAACATTTGAGATTGTATCTACGGCTGTGTTTACTGTACCCTTGAATGTTTCTAATAATGTCATATATGATTTCTCCTTAAACACTTACGCAATTTTTATCGTAAGAGCATATTTTATAAAAATTTTTTGCTTTCTATTATTATGACAGATATTTTTGATAAAATCAACATTTTTTTAAAATTTACTTGTTAAAATCATTACTTATTGATATAATTATTTTGAAAGGTGTGTTGTTATGCCCGATAATAAGGTTATCAAGGCTTTGGTATGCCCCTCCTGCGGTGAACTAAACAAGGCTCAGATATATACAAGTGTAAATGTAACAGTCAATAAGTCATTCAGGGCAAGGGTACTTGACGGCTCTTTATTTAAATGGATATGTCCTGAATGTGGATATAAAGCAAGGCTTAATTATCCTATCCTATATAATGATATGAAAGACCGTTTTATGGTTTATCTTATTCCAAAGGTTGACCGTTTTCAGCTATCCGACAAGGAGCTTGAAAAAAGATACTCCAATCTGAGAAATATTAATAAGCGTATCGTACCTAATTTCAGTACATTTAAAGAAAAGATATTCATATTTGAATCAGGGCTTGACGATATGGCTGTTGAATTAACAAAGCTTGCAATAAGCCAGACTGTTTCACGCAAGCTTGACGGTGTAGAAATTACCGAGGGATATTTGTCAATGTATGACCGAGAATCAAATACAATGGGATTTACATTTTTTATTGGTGAGGAACATAAACCATATGTTCAGACAGCCAGACTTGAGATTTACGGAAAATCCAAGGGTATCATAGACCAGCTTGCAATCAAGGATAAAAAAATCAAAGGCTTTATTAAAATTGACCGAGAGTGGGCTGAGAATATATTATACCGCTACAAGCGTATGAAACATATCGAAAAATTAAACAAGCTCAATGAATAATTTTATTCCTATTTAAGTACTCAAAGGCTGAATGATTTTTGAAATCATTCAGCCTTTAACAATATTAATCTTTATTAATATATTCTACAACCCTGTCAATCTGTTCAGCAAAGTCTGTTCCGAACTTATTATCAAAATACGCACTTCCAATAGTAAAGCTCCAAGGCGATACCTCTTTTACCTCATCAAGACGCTGAAAACTGTTTACACTTCCTGCAAGACATACCGGTGCATCTACACCATTAACAAATCTTTTATTAAGCTCAAATGCATCTCCTGTATATCTGTAACCAAGCAAATTAAAGCCATATACACCTTTTTTCAAATATTCATTAGCTTCACTAATCATATCATTAATATTTCCACTTAAAACTGAGGGTCTTTCCTCAATTTTACCGACATAAGGCATATATTTTATATTATTTGCTTTGCAGTACTCATTCACAGAATCAGAAAAAATCGTACCAATCAGATAATCGCAACCACATTCAACTGCAGTTTTAGCTCCGTCAATACACTCCTGCTCAGTATAGGCAACTACCTCCAAAGCAGTTTTTTGCCGTTATCCTTTATATAATTAAATAGTCGTTTCATTTCAGGGATTGACAAAGGCTCTTCCTTAAATCCAAAAATTTCTGCCTTTGAATTTTTGCAATTTTCAAAGATTTCATATGCATTTTTTACTGTTAAATCATCATAGGTCAGCATTACAATTAGTAAAGGTTTATTTTGCATTATCAGCACCTCCGTATATAACCAATTATATTGCCATATGCAACAAATTGCAAGAAAATATTATTATAAAATTCATTTTTGAAAAAATGTACTATAAAATCCAAAACACCGACTTTTAATGATAATATTAAATCACCTTGACTATAGTATAATAAAACAAGATAGCGACCAAGATAACATACAAGTTAAAAACAGGATATTACAACACATTTCTCTTAGTTTTTCGACTACATTCTCACGGAAATCAATTTTACAAAAAGCAAGAAAAATGGTAAAATAAAGATATGA
>JAKSRB010000012.1 GCA_024403825.1 Ruminococcus sp.
AGCCAAAGAGAACAATCTTGATCCGTTTAAGTATCTGACCTATATCTTCAAAAAGCTCCCTAATATTAAGGGTGATGAAACGATTGATACTTTACTACCATGGAATGCACCAGAAGAGTGCAGAGCTAAAACTTGACACATATGCGAAATCCCTGCGAGAACAAAATTCGCAGGGTTTTTTTTAAGATGATTTGACGGTTACGATAAATCGTTTAATAATGATGACGAAGAATAAAATTATATAATGAAGAAATAAGCTATAAAACTGCTTTTACGGTTTTATAGCTTATTTTCATTAAAATAGGGGATATGATGAAAAAAGCAGGAACAGCATAAAATTGAATTTTGAACCTCAATTTTATTACTATTCCTACCTAAAAATAATATTAATACTTAATCTACTCTGCCGATTTTGCGGAATCTCTCATAGCGAGCGGATAGCAATTCCTCAGTATCAAGTGCAGAATTTTTCTCAAGTGTACGGCTGATTAGTAATTTTAAGCTTTCAAAAATTGCCATATCGTTTGAACTCTGTGGCTGTTTTATAATTCTTTCAATTACTCCCAGATTAAATAAATCCTGTGCAGTAAGCTTTAATGCATCAGCCGCCTGTGGAGCTTTGGTACTATCTTTCCAAAGTATAGATGCACAGCCTTCAGGTGATATTACTGAATATACGGAATTTTCCATCATCCAGACTTCATCTGCTACTGCTAATGCCAATGCACCGCCACTTCCGCCTTCACCAATTAATATTGTAAGTATCGGTGTTTTTAATGTCATCATTTCCATTAGATTTTCAGCAATAGCTTGTCCTTGTCCTCGCTCTTCTGCTCCAATTCCAGGGTATGCTCCGCTTGTATCTACAAAACATAATACAGGTCTGTGAAATTTTTCTGCCTGTTTCATTAATCTTAATGCTTTTCTGTAGCCCTCTGGATGTGCCTGACCAAAATTGCGTTCCATTCGCTCTTTGGTATTTCTGCCCTTTTCAATTCCGATAATGGTTACAGGCATATTATATAGCATTGCAACACCGGCAACTATTGCTTTATCATCAGCAAATCTTCTATCGCCATGCAGCTCTATAAAACTGTCGCCAAACATATTGGATATATAGTCAACGGAGGTTGGTTTGTTGGCATCTCTTGCCGCCATAACCTTATCATATGCTGTCATTACTGCTTTTCCCCCTTGTTGTATCCATGTATCCTCAATAATTTTATAAGTGTTTTCTTTAATTTGTTGCGTCTTATTACTGCATCAATAAAACCTTTTTGAAGCACAAATTCAGAACTCTGGAAATCCTTTGGAAGCTTCTGACGAATGGTCTGCTCAATTACTCTTGGTCCTGCAAATGCTACCAAAGTATCAGGCTCAGCAAGAATTATATCGCCTTCCATTGCAAATGAGGCTGTAACTCCACCTGTAGTTGGGTCTGTGAGTACTGTTATATATAATAAGCCTGCATCACTATGCTTTTTTACTGCCCCTGAGGTTTTTGCCATTTGCATTAATGACATAATACCTTCCTGCATCCTTGCACCACCTGAAACAGTACATACAATAATAGGAAGCTTATTGGCTGTAGCATATTCAAATGCTCTTGTGATTTTTTCGCCTGTAATAGTTCCCATTGAACCCATCATAAAATCAGAGTCCATTACACATAATTCTGTTGGGATTCCGCCTATATTACATTTACCACAGATTACAGATTCCTTGCCACCCTTTTGTCTTGCTTTTTCAAGCTTGTTTTCATAGCTGGGAAAGTCAAGTATATTAGTACTTTCCAAATCTGCATCCTGTTCTACAAATGTTTCACTGTCTGCAAGCATTTCAATTCTTTGCTTGGCATTCATTCTGAAATGATGTCGGCACTTTGTGCAAATATGCAGATTTTCCTCTAAATCTGTTGTCAGAAGCATTGTGTTGCACTTAGGACATTTTTTCCACATCTCCTCAGGAACAAAAGGGGTATTCTGTTGTTCGCCTGGAGTTGTAGATTCAAGCTCATTTTTTGGTTTTCTAAATGAAAATAAATCCATTATTTATTCCTCTTTATTTAATTTATGTCAGAATTAATCAATGTTTGTCAGCGTTATGCTTTTCTTCAAATTCTGCCATAAAATCTGTTGTATATTCGCCGCTTACAAATTGCTCATCTGAGAGAATTTCTGCAAGCAAATCACGATTCATATCAATTCCGTCTATTGTAAGCTCTGATAAAGCCATCTTCATTTTTCTGATTGCCTCAGCTCTGCTTCGAGCCTGTACAATTAATTTTCCTATCATTGAATCATAATAGGGGGGAACGAAATAGTCCTGATAAATAGCTGTATCAAAACGCACAAATGAACCACCCGGAGTATGCAGACGAGTTATCCTTCCACAGCTTGGACGGAAGCCCTTTGACGGATTTTCTGCATTAATCCTACATTCAATTACATTGCCATGTGTAAAAATACTGTCCTGAGTTCTTGAAAGCTTTGCACCTGCGGCAATTCTGATTTGCCATTGTACAATATCAAGACCTGTTACCATTTCAGTTACACCATGCTCAACCTGTAAACGAGTATTCATTTCCATAAAGTAGAAATTATTATCCATATCAAGCAGAAATTCAACTGTTCCTGCATTAACATATCCGACAGCCTTTGCCGCTTTTACTGCCGCAATCATCATATTTTTGCGAGTTTTTTCATCAAGTGCAGGGCTTGGACTTTCTTCAATCATCTTCTGATTTTTTCTTTGAACAGAACATTCTCTTTCACCAAGACAAACAGAATTGCCATATTGGTCACACAAAAGCTGCATTTCAATATGCTTTACAGGGTGAATGAATTTTTCAAGATAACAAGCACCATCGCCAAATGCTGATTTCGCTTCACTTGATGCCGCAAGAAATGCTTCTTCAAACTGCTCTATGTATTCAACCTTACGAATACCCTTACCGCCACCGCCTGAACGAGCTTTTATCAATAAAGGAAAGCCGATTTTTTCAG
Organism: Ruminococcus sp.; assembly: GCA_024403825.1. Taxonomy (GTDB): domain Bacteria; phylum Bacillota; class Clostridia; order Oscillospirales; family Acutalibacteraceae; genus Ruminococcoides. The sequence goes on from JAKSRB010000012.1 coordinate 3,006, forward strand.
CTTCTTCTTTTGCTGCTGCTACATCTTCAACAATGTCACAGCCTGGGGTTACAGGAACTCCTGCCGCACGCATTGTTTTTCTTGCATTATCCTTATCTCCAAGCTGTTTTATCATATCGGAGCTTGGACCAATAAACTTTATATTGCATTGCTCACAAAGTGAAACAAATTTTGCGTTTTCAGAAAGCAGACCATAGCCTGGATGAATAGCTTGTGCACCGCTTTCGATTGCAACTGTGAGAATTGCTGGCATATTAAGATAACTATCGGATACTCTGTTACCGCCTACGCAATAGCTTTCGTCAGCAAGCTGTACATGCATTGCGTTTTTATCGGCTTCTGAGTAAATTGCGACTGTACTTATGCCCATTTCTCGACACGCACGAATAATTCTAACCGCTATTTCTCCACGATTGGCAATGAGTATTTTAGAAAACATTTTTTTCACTTCCTGAAATATATTTCAAAACTAAAATTATAGTTATTTATATTCGATTTACATAATTGCTTATCATTCTTTAACTACAGCAAATGATAACTCGCCACTTACACAAAGCTTTCCGTCAACATAGCCTTTTGCATCAATAAAATAGAATGCACCTCTGCTTTTTGTAAGTGTGCAGATAGTTTCCAAGGTATCACCTGGTTTAACAGTTTTTTTGAATTTAACATTATCCATTTTAGTAAAATAGGGAGTACCACCTTTTACTTTTTCAGCAAGGAGGCAACAGCTTGCCTGACCCATCATTTCACAAAGGATTACACCAGGTACTACAGGATTCCCAGGAAAATGTCCGTTAAGGAAAAACTCATCACCCTTAATAGTATATTTTCCCTTTCCTGTGTTTTCATCTATACATTCAGCCTCTTCAACAAGAAGCATATTGTTGCGATGTGGTAATATCTGCATTATTTCTTCCTGATTCATTATTTTCTCCTGTATATATATTAACAAATTTTGCTTTTAATTGCAATGATTAATTAGAAAAGAACCCCATTGAAATCGGAGATGTTTTTCCCCTGATTCAATGGGGGGTAATACTTTTATAGTTATTAAAGTTAATTAAACTTAAATAATGGCTGACCGTACTCTACAAGCTCACCGTCTTTTACAAGAACCTCTGTAATTGTACCGTCTTCCTCTGCCTGAATTTCATTCATACATTTCATAGCTTCAATGATACATACTGTATCGCCCTTTTTGAATGTATCTCCAACAGAAACATATGGCTTGCTGTTTGGAGCAGGGGAGGCATAGAACACACCTACGATTGGTGCTTTAATATTTTTTGTGCTATCCTCAGTTACCGTCTTTGGTGTAACTGGAGCCTGTGGAGCAACACTTGGAGCATTGCTTGAAACTACAGGTGCTTGTGTCTGAACAGGAATTGTCTGTGCTGTGATTTGCTGAACAGTCTGAGGCTTTTCAAGTCGGATTTTTGAACCGTCCTCTTTTTGGAGTTCAATTACTGCAAGTGTTGTATTTTCAAGAACAGCAATTAATTCCTTTATTTCATCAATAGTGTACATTAGAACTGTCCTTTCAGTTTATAATTTTTTGAAAACTACGCAGGCATCATGTCCGCCAAATCCGAGGTTTGTTGATGCGGCATAATTTACAGCACGCTTTACAGCTTTGTTTGGTGTGTAGTTAAGGTCAAGACCCTCATCAGGCTCATTAAGATTTATAGTTGGAGGAACAACTCCGTCAACAAGTGACATAATTGCGGCAATAGCCTCAACTGCACCTGTTGCACCAAGCATATGACCTGTCATTGATTTTGTAGAGCTTACATTAATATCATATGCCTTTTCACCAAGAGCAGTTTTAATTGCCATTGTTTCTGTAAGGTCATTGAGATGTGTGCTTGTTCCATGTGCATTTAAGTAAATTTCAGCATCATCAGGTACATTAGCTTCTGCAAAGGCAATTTCTATTGCTCTTGCAAGACCTGCACCCTCAGAATCAGGAGCAGTAACATGGAAAGCATCACAGGTATTTCCATATCCGCAAAATTCAGCATAAATCTTTGCTCCTCTTGCTTTTGCATGCTCGTATTCTTCAAGAATGAGCATGCCTGCACCCTCACCCATAATAAAGCCGTCACGATTTTTATCAAATGGGCGTGAAGCAGTCTTAGGGTCGCTGTTTGTTGAAAGTGCTTTGATATTTTGGAAGCCTGCAATGGTGAGAGGAGTTATTACAGCCTCAGAGCCACCTGCAATTATTGCATCTGCATAACCGTCTTTAATAGCATGGAAAGCTTCACCGATTGAATTAGTACCTGTTGCACAAGCGCTCATTGTTGAAAGTGATGCACCCTTTGCATTATATTTAATTGCAACATTACCTGTAGCAATGTTAGCAATCATCATTGGGATAAAGAATGGGGATACCTTTTTTGCACCGCCATTTTCCATACCTACAGCATTTTTATAAAATGTCTGTAAACCGCCAATTCCTGTACCGATATATACACCAAAACGATTTTCGTCAACATTTCCAAGTATTCCGCTGTCCTCTACAGCTTCCTTTGCAGCTGCAAGGGCATACTGACTGTAAAGGTCAAGCTTTCTTGCTTCACGCTTCTCAATTCCAAAATCCTCAGGTGCAAAGCCTTTTACTGTTCCTGCAACTGTTACCTTTAAATCAGATGTATCAAATTCGGTTATTGTTTCAATTCCGCATACACCGTCAACAAGATTTTTCCACATTTCAGGTACATTATTTCCAACAGGGCTGATTGCTCCAAGTCCTGTTATTACTACTCTTCTGCTCATAAATTACCTCCAGAATAACCTTGATTACATTGCAAGTCCGCCATCAACTCTGATAACCTCGCCTGTTACATATGCGGCATCATCAGAGCAGAGGAATGCAACAACATTTGCTACATCTTCAGGTGTACCAATTCTCTTTGCAGGAATCTGAGCCTTCATAGCATCCTTAACCTTGTCAGAAAGTACGGCTGTCATATCTGTACCGATATATCCCGGAGCAACTGCGTTTGCTGTAACTCCTCTGCCTGCAAGCTCCTTTGCTACTGATTTTGTGAGTGCAATTATGCCTGCCTTTGATGCGGCATAGTTTGCCTGACCTGCATTACCGTTAAGCCCTACGATTGAAGCTGTGCTTACAATTCTTCCGTAACGCTTTTTCATAAAGTACTTATATGTATGCTTAATCATATTGAAAGTACCCTTAAGATTTACATTGATAACTGCATCAAAATCTTTTTCGTCCATATTAAGCACAAGCTTATCTCTTGTAATGCCAGCATTATTGATAAGAAAATCAATTCCGCCAAAATCTTCAATTACTTTTTCGATAACCTTCTGTGACTCCTCAAAATTTGATACATCACAGAAATACTGCTCAACCTTTGTACCAAGCTTTAAAAGCTCTTCCTTAGCCTGAATACCCTCGTTTTCGTCACCAACATAGAGTATAGCAATATTTGCTCCGTTTTCTGCAAGCTTTTTAGCTATTGCAAGTCCAATACCTCTTGAGCCGCCTGTTACAACGGCTGTTTTATTCTCAAAATTCATTGTAGTATTCCTCCGAAGAAGTTTTATATAGTTATAATCTTTATAATATGAAAATTTATTATATTTCAAGGGCATCAATATCTGATGGATTTTCAACCTTGAATGCCTTTACATCTCCGTTGATTCTTTTGATAAGACCTGTTAAGGTTTTACCAACGCCAACCTCAATAAATGTATCAACACCGTTATCAATCATATTTTCAACTATTGTCTGCCATCTTACAGGATTTTCAACCTGTGCCTTTACAAGTGCTTTGTAGTCGCCCTCATATGGCTTTGCAGTATAGTCAGAATAAATTACTGTTTCTGGCTCTGAAAATTCAATATTTTCCATATATTTTCCAAGTCCCTCTGCGGCATCTGCCATAAATGGGGAATGGAATGCACCACTTACTGCAAGTGGCTTTGCTCTTCCGCCAGCTTCCTTTACTGCATCACAAAATGCGGAACAGTTGTCCTGTGTTGTTGCTACAACTGTCTGTGCAGGAGAATTATAGTTTACAGGGTAAGTTTTTTCAAATTTACTGCAAACCTCATCAACCTGCTCAGGTGTGATTTTCATAACTGCAACCATTGCTCCAGGATTTTTTGTTGCGGCATCATTCATAAGCTCGCCACGAGTGCATACAAGCTTAAATGCTTCCTCATCTGAAAGAATTTTAGAAAATGCAAGAGCGGCAATTTCTCCGAGTGAGAAACCAGCAACACAATCAGGCTTTATTCCTTTTTCAACAAGTGCATAAGCAGCAGCCAAATCAGCGGTGAATATGCATGGCTGAGTATTTACTGTCTGGCAAAGCTCCTCTGTTGTACCCTCAAAGCATTGCTTTGAAGTACCCTCTCTGATAGAATCTGTCATATCATAAACAGCCTTTGCGGCAGGGGAGAAATCATACATTTCCTTGCCCATACCACTATACTGAGCACCTTGTCCTGAAAATATAAATGCTATTTTACCCATTTTGTAGCTCCATTCAATACTTCTTCTGCCTGCTCAAACATTTCTTCAATCATTTCACGAGCAGTCTGTTCCTTTTTAACCATAGCGGCAACCTGTCCTGCAAGTACTGTTCCGTTTGAAACATCACCGCCACGAACAGCAAGTCTTACTGTTCCTGTGCCGAGTTTTTCAAGCTCTTCATTTGAATATTCAGCTTCATTATATTCCTTTTTAAGATATTCTCTTGTAAATGCATTACGGATTGAGCGAACAGGATGACCAAGACGCTTACCAGTTACAACAGTATCAATATCCTTTGCTTTAAGAACTCTGTCCTTATATTCCTGAGCTATTGTACATTCCTTAGCAACAAGAAATCTTGTACCAACCTGAACACCGACAGCACCAAGCATAAATGCAGCAGCAATTTGTCTGCCGTCACAAATACCACCTGCGGCAATAACAGGAATAGAAACAGCATCAACAACCTGAGGAACGAGAGCCATTGTAGTAAGGTCACCAACATGACCGCCTGACTCGCCACCTTCAGCGATAACAGCATAAGCACCGCTTTTTTCCATTTTTCTTGCAAGAGCAACACTTGCAACAACAGGAATAACCTTTATGCCTGCTTCAGTCCATTTTTCCATATATTTACCTGGATTACCTGCACCGGTTGTAATAATTTTTATACCTTCATCAATAACAACCTGAGCCGCCTCGTCAGCATAAGGGCTTGCAAGCATTACATTAACACCAAAAGGCTTGTCTGTAAGCTCCTTGCATTTACGGATTTCTGCTCTCAACTGCTCACCATTAGAATTCATAGCGGCAATAAGACCAAGTCCGCCTGCGTTAGAAACACCAGCTGCAAGGTAAGCATCTGCTACCCAAGCCATACCGCCCTGGAAAATAGGAAACTCCAGATTAAGGCTTTGATCGATTACTGTTGAAATCATAAGTATATACTCCTTTTTTGCTTAATATAACGACTTTTTGAGTTTTAGAATTTGCAAAAAAATACAAGTTATAAAATGCCACCAAGTCGCGATTATCTTATTTTATATTTATACTATTTTAATAATAGTAACTCAAATATGCAAAAAAGTCAATATAAAAGTAAATATTGTAAACATATCAAAAATATTACTGGCATATTTGTAATTTTTTTGATAACTAACTGCAATAATCCTCCAATGCTTTTCGTAGATTATCCTTTCCATAAATTTTAATACCGTTTTTCAATCTGTTTATATCATTTTCAGGAAGGTTGGATATAAAAGTATCCGTTGTGATATACGGTTCATTTGAATTTTCCTTAAAAACTGCAATTTTGCCATTTATTTGTTTTATGATAAATAATTCTTCTTCTGAAATTTCTGTAACTGTTGTGCTTTCAGTACTATTAATTTCGTATTGTGAATTTGAAGCTTGTGGTAAGTCGTTTGTTGTCGCATATGCATTAATAATAGTACAGGTCACAAGAATTATGCCAGTAATAAGTACTAATTTTTTCATTTTAAAATTCCTTTCATTATATAACGGATGTATTTTTGATGATGATGATATATCTGCAATATGATAAATTTTAATATAGTATTTGCTTAAATTGTGCGGTTATTCATTTTTTACATAAAAAATGCGTAAAATTTGGTCGAATTTTTTAATAAAAATTTAAATTAATATATTTATTTTTTTGACTATCGGTGCTATAATATCTATTAATAGTGTTTTGTACTCTGTTTTGATTTAAATTTCAATGTGCCGATTATTATAACATCATTAAAATTTGGGCTTTTGCCTTTGCAAAGGAGTAAATATGCGTAAGAATAAGCGTCAAACTGATATTAGTCAGTATAAAGAAATGACTGTTGCCGAACAGCCGTTGACAAATCGTAAGCCTGATAACAGGCTGCTGAATTTCTTTAAGGGAATTGGTAAGTTTATACTTACTATAATCTCAGTATGTATCGTAGCTTTTTTAGTTGCGGGAATTTCTCTTGGAGTTTATATCTTTTCTCTTGCATCAGAGCCGACAGGAATTGACCTTAAGGCAAAATCCCTTAATCAGACGAGCTATATTATGGTTATGGACAAGGAAAGCGGAGAGTATTATCAGTATCAGCAGTTGTATAGTACTGAAAACCGTATCTGGGTGAATAACAGTGATATTCCACAGGCTATGAAGGATGCAATCGTTGCTATTGAGGATAAAAGATTTTACAGTCATAAGGGCGTTGACTGGACAAGAACTTCATCGGCTGTCGTTACATTATTCACAGGTGACAGCAGTTACGGTGGTTCGACTATCACTCAACAGCTTATTAAAAATGTTACGGATGATAATGATGTTTCAATAACAAGAAAGCTGAGAGAAATCACAAAGGCATTAAAGCTTGAAAATGAATATACAAAGGATCAGATTCTTGAGGCATATTTAAATGTTGTAAACTTTGGTAATAATTGTCAGGGTGTTGAGGCTGCGGCACAGCTTTATTTTGATAAATCAATAAAGGATTGTACGGTTGCAGAGTGTGCGGCTATTGCAGGAATAACACAGAACCCATCATTATGGAATCCGCTTGTATATCCTGAAAACAATAAAATCAGAAGAGATATTATAATAAAGGAAATGCTTAAACAGGAAAAAATTTCTCCTGATGAGTATCTCCAGGCAATGGAAGAATCAGACAATATGAAATTTGTTGGCTTCAAAAATGTTTCTGATGATGACGATGACGATGATAATGAATATGTTCAGAACTGGTACATTGATGAATTATATAATGATTTAAAGGTTGACCTTGCTGAATATTACGGTATAAGCGAGGATGCCGCATCAGATAAGATTTATACCGAGGGTCTGAGAATTTACTGTGCAATGGATCTGGATATGCAGAATTACATTGAACAGGAAGCAATGAAGATTGATACTTCATATGATAGTGACCTTCAGATTGGCTCTACAATTATGGGATTTGACGGTCGTGTAATTGCAACAGTCGGAAGCTCAAAGAGAAAGACAGCCGCCCTGCAATGGGACAGAGCATATGACTCAACATTACAGCCTGGTTCATCAATTAAGCCTGTAGTAGTTTATCCGTTAGCTATTGAGCAGAAAAAATATTATTTTACATCAACAGTTAAGGATGAGCCTATAGAGAAATATAAATATGTTGATGGTTCACTTGTTTCTGGTCCGAATAATGCGTATGGCTACTACAAGGGAAATATGCTTCTTACAGATGCTATTATGTATTCATCAAATGCAACAGCGGTTCAGACCTTGCAGACAATCGGAGGACCTGAGGTTGCTTATGAGCATGTTGTAACAAAAATGGGACTTACTCGCCTTAATGAAGAGGATTCACAGATTATGGGTTCACTTTCCATTGGTGGTATGAGTGGCGGTGTATCTGTCAGACAAATGGCGGCAGCTTATACTTATCTTGGAAATGGTGGATTATATTATAAACCATATACTTATTATTATGTAACTGATTCTGAGAATAATGTAATACTTGATAATCGCACACCAATTCCTGAGCAGGCATATTCAGCCGAAACAGCAGGAATTATGAACAGACTTCTCAATTACAATATGACAAATGCTACAACCAGTATGACTAATGCTCCTTATGCACGAGTTGCAGGCTGGGATATTATCGGTAAGACAGGTACAACAGATAATGACCGAGATTCATGGTATTGCGGTTGCTCACCATATGCATCAATGGCAACCTGGTGTGGATTTGATACTCCAGCCACTATTTCAAGTACAGGTAAGCGAGTTTCAGCATCATTCTTTGCAAATGTAATGGGTAAATATCTTGAGGACAAGGAAAAGAAGGAATATACACTTCCTGATACCCTTATAAAGGCTCAGTTTAATCCAAGTACAGGTTTGATTGTTTCAACTGATGATATTTCTGGCAAATATATTGGTTACTATACTGAAGATAATATGCCGTCATATGGTAGTGCATATTATGGTAACTATGATAATAATTATTATAGTTCAAGCAGCAGCTATGGATACAACTACGACTATAATGGAAATTATAATTACAATTATAACAGCAGTTCAAGTGGTAGTGGTACTTCAAGCAGCTCAGCTTCGTCCTCAAGCAGTAATACAGACTCAGGAAATACAGGTGGAGGCACAGATACTGGCGGAGGAGCTGACACAGGTGGAGGCACAGATACTGGTGGAGGAGCTGACACAGGCGGAGGCACAGATACCGGTGGAGGAGCTGACACAGGTGGTGGAGCTGATACCGGCGGAGGCAGAACAGATGAAGCTGGTGGAGCAGATACTGCAAACTAAAAAGCTTAAATTCAGTTTATAATAATCTTTAATAATAAATTAATTAAAAAATAATGTTTTCCTGATTTACAAAAATGCTGTTTATATTTGATTATTTGATTGAAATATGTTATAATATGCGATATGAACAGCACAGAAAACATTATATAATCGAAAGGTAAGGTTAAAAATATGGTTTCAGTAGCAATAATGGGACATGGTGTTGTAGGTTCAGGTGTAGCTGAAATTCTTACAACCCATAAAAAGAAATTATTTGCGGGTCTTGGGGAAGAGATTTATGTAAAGAAAATTCTTGATTTAAGAGAATTTCCAGACAGTCCTCTTGCAGACAGATTTACAAAGAATTTTGATGATATTCTTAATGATATTGAAATTAGAGTTGTAGTAGAGGTTATGGGTGGCTTAAAGCCTGCATATGACTATGTTAAGAGATGCTTAAAGGCTGGCAAAAATGTAGTAACTTCAAACAAAGAGCTTGTAGCTGCACATGGTGCGGAATTGCTTTCAATAGCTAAGGAAGAGAATGTAAACTTCCTTTTCGAGGCATCAGTTGGTGGCGGTATTCCGATTATCCGTCCAATGAGTCAGTGTCTTGTTGCTAACAATGTTGATGAGGTTGCAGGTATTCTTAACGGTACTACAAACTTTATTCTTACAAAAATGATTGCTGACGGAATGCAGTTTGATGATGCGTTAAAGCTTGCACAGGATTTAGGCTTTGCTGAAAGAAATCCTGCCGCAGATATTGAAGGTCACGATGCTTGCCGTAAAATCTGTATCCTTGCTTCACTTGCATATGGAAAGCACATTTATCCTGATTCTGTACATACTGAGGGTATCACAAAGATTACACTTGAGGATGTTAAATATGCAGAGGCATTTGGATGTGTAATTAAGCTTATCGGCAAGGTTAAAAAGCTTGATGACGGCAGAATTGATATAATGGTAGCACCTATGTTTGTACCTGAGGAAAGTCAGCTTGCAAATATCGACTATGAATTTAACGGAATTATGGTTCGTGGAGATTGCACAGGAGATGTTGTATTCTACGGAAAGGGAGCAGGAAAGCTTCCAACAGCAAGTGCAGTTGTAGCTGATGTAGTAGATTGCTGTAAGCATCTAAAAACAAGAAAATTCCTTTACTGGACAGACGGTGACGGCAAGAATATTCTTCCAATCAATGAATCAGTAAGTGCAATGTATGTTCGTGTATTGGGCAGTGATATTATGGCAAAGGCTGCTGAATTATTTGGTACAGTAACCAAGATTGAAATGGCTGATGCTGAATCTGGTGAAACAGCATTTGTTACCTCAGAAGTAGCTTATGGTGAGTTTACAGATAAGATAAAGGCACTTGAATCAATGGATGTTGAAGTAAAATCAACAATACGCATTGGTGATTTATAATTAAATAATTACTTTTAACAGAAGTATTTAGAAAAATTACAGAGGGAGTAAATCAATATGAGTTTGATTGTACAGAAGTTTGGTGGCTCATCAGTTGCAGATGCAGAAAGAGTAATGAATGTTGCAACTATAGTTACAGAAACCTTTGCAAAAGGAAATGATGTAGTAGTAGTAGTTTCAGCGCAGGGAGATACAACAGACGATCTCATTGAAAAGGCTAACGAAATCAATCCAAAAGCATCAAGAAGAGAGAAGGATATGTTGCTTGCAGCAGGTGAGCAGATTTCAATATCATTGCTTGCAATGGCTATTGAAAAGCTTGGCTATCACGCAGTATCACTTCTCGGATGGCAGGCAGGATTTGAAACTTCATCAGCACATACAAGTGCAAGAATCAAGAGGGTAGAAGCTTCAAGAATCAAGAAAGAAATTGATAAGAAGAATATTGTAATTGTAGCAGGTTTCCAGGGAATATCAAAATATGGCGATATTACAACACTTGGCAGAGGTGGTTCTGATACAAGTGCGGTAGCAATCGCAGCAGCTATGCATGCAGACCTTTGTCAGATATTTACCGATGTTGAAGGTGTATATACAGCTGACCCAAGAAAGGTTAAGAATGCAAGCAAATTACCTGAGATTTCTTATGATGAAATGCTTGAACTTGCAACACTTGGTGCACAGGTATTAAACAACCGTTCAGTAGAAATGGCTAAAAAATATAATATAGAGCTTGAGGTACTTTCAAGTCTTACAAAAGCTTCAGGTACAATCGTAAAGGAGAAAAGTAAAATGGAAAAAATGTTAATCAGCAGTGTAGCTAAGGATACAGATGTAGCAAGAATTTCAGTAACAGGTATTCCAAATCTTCCTGGTCTTGCATTTAAGATGTTCTCAAAGCTTTCAGCAAAGGATATTAATGTAGATATTATTCTTCAGTCAATCGGACATGACGGTAAAAAGGACATCAGCTTCACAGTTGCAAAGAGCAGAGGAGAAGAGGCTGTAGAGTGTCTTAAGGATTATATGGAAAATCTTGGAGCATCAGAGGTGCTTTATGATGATACAGTAGCAAAGGTATCAATCGTTGGTGCTGGTATGGAGAGCCACGCAGGCGTAGCAACAAAGATGTTTGAGGCTCTTTATGATTCACAGATTAACATTCAGATGATTAGCACAAGTGAAATCAAGGTTTCTGTACTTATTGATGCTGCTGATGCAGATAAGGCTGTAGCAGCAATTCACGCTAAGTTCTTTGATTAATATATAATTTTGATATAAAAATAAATCCAATCATAATTTGGTTTAATACCTTATTATGATTGGATTTTTTTATATTAATTTAGTAAAAATGTTTCAGCCTTTTAGCAAGGAAGCTCAACCGTAAATGTAGTGCCATTTTCGTTACTTTCAGCAAAAATTTTGCCATTTAATGTATGCACAATATTATATGCTATTGACAGTCCAAGTCCGTATCCGCCTTTGGTTCTTGCTTTATCTGTTCTGTAAAATCTGTCGAATAAATGTGCAAGCTCATCCGATGAAATAATATCTCCGCTATTTGTTACCTTTAAAATGCATTTATCGGATTTTTTGAATAATTCAATATTTATATTTCCACCGTTGTCTGCATACTTTACTGCGTTGTCAATCAGTATATGTGCAAGCTGATTGAGCATTGTAAAATCACCTTTTATAAAGATGTCTGTATTTATATTTGTGTTTATTACTACTTCCTTTTCATATGCGATTGGCTCAAAGTTAAGCACAGTACCTTCTGCTATTTCGCTCAGATTGATACTTGTAATCTCAGGTTTAATCTGCTCCGCATCTGATTTGGCAAGATATAGCATCTGGTCTATAAGCTTTTTCATATGCTTTGCTTCTTCATCTGTACTTTCAAGCCACTTTCTTTCCTGTTCAATAGTTGCCTTGCTGTGTGACATAAGTATATTGTTATTTGCGAGTATTACAGTCAAAGGTGTTTTTAATTCGTGGGATGCATCTGCTACAAATTGCTTTTGCTGTTCCCATGCAGTTTTAACTGGCTTTACCGCAAAATATGAAAGTACAAGACTTATAATAAATATTACAATAAGACCTCCTGCAAATAGTCCAATACATATCAATATATCTCTGAAAAGTGAGCTGTAAATCTTACTTGTATCTGTTAGTACGATTTTTATTTCGTTTATATTTTCACTTTTCGCATACATTAGCCTGTATTCAGACTTTTCACCTATCTTATTGCCCTCTTTCAGAATATCATTTACTATACTATTTACTACATCATTTTCTATTTTTGCGTTGTTTTCAACGATATTTGTGATATTTCCATTTTTGTCAAGCTCTATAATTACAAATTGCCCCAAATCCATAAATTTATCATTTTTATTTGACTTTCTTTTTCCTATTTCTGGTGAATTAGGATTTTTTCTATCTTCGGTTATTTGTTCGGACAACATTACGATATTATGCTCTGTATCTGTACGAATATTAATATAATTATTGATACAGAATATTGAAAGTATTATAAAAAGCACTATTCCGACAAAGATTACATTTATTAGTATTATATTTCGTCTTAATCGCTTAATCAAGGCTTGCACTCCATTCTGTAGCCAAGCTTCTTGGCTGACTTTATTTCTGTTTCAGAACCTATAAAGCTCAGCTTTCTTCGTAAAAATGATACATATGCCTCAACATTGTTTGAGCCTGCATCTGAATCATATCCCCAGACCTTTGTAATAATTTCCTCTTTAGAAATGATTGCATTTGGTCTGGAAATAAAAAGCTTTAAAAGTTCGGTTTCCTTAAAATTCAGATGTATTGATTTAACTCCCTTTGTAAGCTGGCAGGTTGAAGAATTAAATGTAAAATCTCCGAATGTAGCTTCATCAAGTATAACCTCACCCTTTCTGCGTGTTATTGCTTTAAGTCTTGCGATAAGCTCCTCAGGGGCAAAGGGCTTTGTCATATAATCATCAGCACCGCTGTTAAGTCCGCTTACCTTGTCAGGGATTGTGTCTTTTGCTGTAAGCATTAGTATTGGTGTTTCAATTTTGTTTTTTCTCAGCTCATATGCAATTTCAAATCCGTTTTTATGCGGTAACATTATATCCAGAATTATTGCATCATATATTCCGCTTAATGCGTAATCAAATCCCACTTTGCCGTCATATACAACATCTGTCATATATTTTTGTTCGCTCAGGATTTCTCTGAGTGCATCAGCAAGTCTTTTTTCATCTTCCACAATAAGTATCTGCATACAATCATCCTTTCATATATTATACATTATACCAATAATAATCTTAGGTCACAATACTTAAAAAAAGCTGAAATAAATTTTTAAACTTTTTTTAAGGTTAATAGGTTATCATATAGACAATGAATTTACAACCTGATGAAAGGAGAATAATTTTTGAAATCAGACAGCATTTTTGAACGCACTGAAAAAAAGTATATTATAACTTTAAAGCAAAAGGATGAGCTTTTAAAACAGCTTGATAAAAAGATTATTGATGATGAATATGGTCAGAGTACAATAAAAAGCCTATACTTTGATACCGCAGATTTCAGACTAATTCGCAAATCAATCGAAAAGCCTGTTTATAAGGAAAAATTAAGACTTCGTTGTTATAACACTCCTACAGATACAAGTATAGTGTTTTTGGAACTGAAAAAGAAGTACAGGGGAGTAGTGTATAAAAGGCGAGAAAAGCTGAAATATGCTGAGGTTAAAAGCTATCTGAAAACGCTTTTAATGCCCAAGGATACACAAATTATGCGGGAAATTGACTATACAATGCATTATTATCCTGATTTACAGCCAAGAATTTGCATAATTTATGACCGCTGTGCTTACTATTCATCAGATGATGCCAGTTTAAGAATTACATTTGACAGTAACCTTAGATTCCGCACGACTGATTTAACTCTTGCTTCCGATGTAAGCGGAGAAAAAATTATTTCTGATGAATATTGCATAATGGAGATAAAAGCACTTGGAGGAATACCTTTGTGGCTTACAAAGGTTCTGACGGATAATAAAATATATCCAGGCACGTTTTCAAAATATGGAACAGCATACAAAATTATTTCAAATTCAGACAAAAACGGAGGAAGCGACTGTGCTTAATATCATTTTAAACCCTATATATACAGATACTTTTACAATTCAGACCTACATCATATGTACAATAATATCACTTGTACTTGGCTGTTTGATAGCCTTTGTAACCAGCTATAAAAGCAGAAAATCTAAAAGTCTTACACTTGCCCTTGTTCTCCTGCCTGCTATTGTACAGACAGTAATTATGCTTGTCAATGGTAATGTTGGAACAGGCATTGCGGTAATGGGTGCATTTTCGCTTATTCGTTTCCGTTCTGTTCCAGGTACAGCTAAGGATATTGTATGTATATTCCTTGCAATGGCAACAGGTCTTACAACAGCTATGGGGTATGTATTTCTTGCGGTAGTATTTGTTGTAATTATTTCGCTTGCAATCTTGGCAGTTAATTTCATAAAATTTCCTGCAAGTGATGACCTTAATCGTGAATTGAAGATAACAATTCCGGAGGATTTGAACTATGCACATTGTTTTGATGACATTTTTGAAAAATATACTAAAAGTGCAAAGCTTGTGTTAGTAAAAACCACAAATATGGGTAGTCTTTATAAACTTACATATAATATTGAGCTGGTAAATGAAGATATTGTTCAGAATTTTATTGATGATTTAAGATGCAGAAATGGAAATCTTGAAATATCGGTGATGATACCTGCAACCACACAAAATGAACTTTAAATTATATAATAAAACTTCAAAGGAGTAGAGCACAATTATGAAAAAAATACTATGTGCAATTTTATGTGCATTATTTGCGGTTACAACAACTGCCTGCACATCTGAAACTGCTGATAAGAATAGTGCAACAGTAGATGAATTTGCTGGAAACAGTAGTTCTGATACAAATGCAAAATCCACAGAAATAGAGGGTACAGAGCTTTCTGACGGAAATTATGATTTATCATTTTCAAAGCGTGACTGTAATCCTGATTATGATGAAGCAACCGCCTGCAAAATTGAATTTTCAGAAACAAGTGCAAAAGTAAGCTCAGGAAACGGAGCAAATGCAGAAAATACAAAGCTTACGATTAATGCTGAGGGTACTTACATAATATCAGGAAATTGTAAAGATGGGAGCATTGTAGTAAATGCTGGAGATAAGGATAAGGTTCAGATTGTTTTAAAGGAATTAAGTCTTTCAAGTAAGGAATCTCCATTAATTATTCAGAATGCTGACAAGGTATTTATTACACTTGCTGATGATACTGAAAATACACTTTCTGACGGTTCAGCCTATGAGGCAGAGGTTGAAGGTTCAACAGTAGATTCAGCAATATTCAGTAAATCTGACCTTACAATTAACGGAAACGGAACATTAAATGTCAACGGTAATTACAAGCATTCTATTGTATCAAAGGACGATTTGATTATAACATCAGGAACAATCAATGCAAAGTCGGTTACATCTGCGATAGACGGCAAAGATTGTTTGAAGGTTAAAAATGCAGAAATCAATATAAACTCCAATGGTGACGGTATTCGTTCAACAAATACAGAAGAAACAGACAAAAGAGGATTTTTGTATATTGAGAACGGAAGGTTTAATTTTGAATGTGCAAATGATGCAATTCAGGCGGTATCATTATTAAGAATAGATGACGGAGAATTTGAAATAAAAACAGGCGGAGGGTCTGAAAATGCACCTGAGCATACTGAAAATAATATGTTTGGCAGGGGAGGCTTTTCACCTGAGCAATATACAGACGATACAGACACCGAAAGTGCAAAGGGTATAAAAAGTGGAAATACAATAAAAATTTATGGCGGAACATATAATATTAACTCAAGTGACGATGCCATACATTCCAATGATAATGTAGAAATATATAATGGAGATTTTAAAATTTCAACAGGTGATGACGGAGTACATTCTGATAACACCTTAAAAATTGACAATGGCACAATCAAAATTAATGAAAGCTATGAGGGCATTGAGGCAGGAGAAATCACAATAGATGGAGGAAATATAGATTTGAAGTCAACCGATGACGGCTTCAATGCGGCAGGAGGAGCAAATAACACAAATAACAATGACTTCTTCAATGCAAACAGCAGTAATTTATTGCTAATAAATGGAGGATATATATATGTTGATGCTCAGGGTGACGGTTTTGATTCAAATGGAAAGATTCAAATAGCAGGGGGAACTGTACTTGTAAACGGATCGTCAGACAATAACAACGCTGCAGTAGATTGTGACAGCTCAGCAGAAATTACCGGTGGT
The DNA here is from genome assembly GCA_024403825.1 of Ruminococcus sp. Taxonomy (GTDB): domain Bacteria; phylum Bacillota; class Clostridia; order Oscillospirales; family Acutalibacteraceae; genus Ruminococcoides. The sequence goes on from JAKSRB010000012.1 coordinate 19,586, forward strand.
GTAATTGTGGCACTTGGCAGCAGCGGAATGGCAAGCCAGCTTGAAGGAAATGGACAGGGAGCAATAACAACTTCCATTGATTCACAAACAGAAGGAACGAGCGTAGCACTAACAGATAATGACGGAAATATAATAGCATCATTAAAGTCAAAAAGAAGCTTTAATTGTGTAAATGTATCCTCTCCAAAAATCTCTACAGGCAATAATTATAAAGTAGTATGTGGAGGAGAAATTACAGGAGCTGACAAAAACGGCTATGCGACCTCAGGTACAGTAAGCGGAGGAAATACGGTTGCGGAGATAGAAATGACTTCAAACACATATTTCTCAGGCGGAATGAGAGGAATGAATGGAAAAGGCGGAAATAACAAACCATTTAAAGATAAGGAAAATCTGCCTGACAATTTTCAAGCACCGCCAGAAGGAATGGGAACACCACCTGACAATATAGGAGATATACCCAATAATATGGAAATACCGCCTAATGCAAGGTAAATGGTAGGGGAGATTAACCAATATATTTTGTATTTGTTTTATGCAAATAAGAGAAACTAAAAAATAATGGCTGAAACTGAGTAAATCCAGTTTCAGCCATTGTTTTTCAAATAGTGTAGATACCTAATGTGAATGAATTGCTAACAATACATCACTTTTATATTATATTTGTTTCGGATAGTTAATAAATAATTTATTAGCTATGCAATATAAGCACCAAATGGCATAAGTGACAGTTTTGCAATTTTGAAAAATTGTAAGCCAAAAGGTATTCCGATAATTGTAATACAGCACAAAATTCCTATCAAAGCATTTTCTACTGCAATTGGTATTCCAAGAAAAATTATCCATATTATGTTCGCCAGCAGATTTATTGTTCCGTCACCATAATATATTTCTTTTCCAAATGGAAAAAATGAAAGAGTAGCAAATTTAAAGCATTGTAGTCCAAGTGGTATTCCGATAATGGTAATGCAGCATAATAATCCTGCAATAATCCATGACAGACCACTAAGAAAGCCACCGCATATAAACCATAATATATTGCCTAAACAGCCCATATTGTTATCTCCAATATATAATGTTTAATTATTATTATTTGACTTCATTGTAGGGAATAACAAAACATCTCTTATTGCTGCGGAATCTGTTAGCAACATACACATTCTGTCTATACCAAATCCGATACCACCTGTAGGAGGCATTCCTGTTTCAAGTGCATTTAAGAAATCTTCATCGGTTGTATTTGCCTCTTCGTCACCCTGAGCAAGCAATGCTTCCTGTGCCTTAAATCTTTCCCTTTGGTCTATTGGGTCATTTAACTCAGAATATGCATTTGCCATTTCCCATCCATTCATAAAGAACTCAAATCTCTCTACATAATCAGGATTTTCTGGTTTCTTCTTTGTCAATGGTGAAATCTCAATCGGATGGTCCATGACAAATGTTGGCTGTATCATATGCTTTTCTGCAAATTCTTCAAAGAATAAATTGAGTATGTCACCTTTCTTGTGTCTTTCCTCAAATTCAATTCCTTTTTCCTTTGCTATTGCCTTTGCTTCTTCGTCTGTCTTGATTTCGTTAAAATCTACTCCTGAGTATTTCTTTACTGCATCAAGCATTGTTATTCTTTCAAACGGCTTTCCTAAATCCATTTCAATACCGTTATATGTAATTACTGTTGTTCCAAGTACTTCCTGTGCAACATGGCGATAGAGCTTCTCTGTTAAATCCATCATTCCATTATAATCGGTATATGCCTGATAAAGCTCCATAAGTGTAAACTCTGGATTGTGTCTTGTATCAACACCCTCGTTTCTGAATACTCTGCCGATTTCATATACTTTTTCAAGTCCACCAACAATAAGACGCTTTAAGTAAAGCTCAAGGGATATTCTTAGCTTTAAATCTTCATCAAGTGCGTTGAAATGTGTTGTAAATGGTCTTGCTGAGGCTCCGCCTGCATTGGCTACAAGCATTGGTGTTTCAACCTCAAGAAATCCCTGTGCATCAAGATAACGGCGGATACTTGCTATAATCTTTGAACGCTTTACAAATGTATCCTTTACATCCTGATTCATTATAAGGTCAACATATCTCTGACGATAACGCAAATCTGTATTTGTTAATCCATGATACTTTTCTGGAAGTGGCTTAAGGGATTTTGAAAGTAATTTTACACCTGTTGCGTGTATAGAGATTTCACCCATCTGTGTTTTGAAAACAAATCCCTTGATTTCAACAATATCACCAATATCCCACTTTTTAAGAAAACCGTATTCTTCTTCGCCAAGGTCATCAAACTTTGCAAATATCTGAATTTTGCCTGTACGGTCATATAAATCCATAAATGATACTTTGCCTTTGCCTCTCTTTGAAAGCAAACGGCCTGCTACACATACAGTTTTATTTTCATATTCTTCAAAATTATTCTTAATAGCTTCAGTAAGAGTGTCACGCTCACTTGTTGTAAGAACAAATGGATCTCTTTGAGCTTCTCTGAGAGCATCGAGCTTATCATATCTTACCTGAATAACATCACTTGTATTAGCCTGATTTGGCTTCTGACTCATACTTAACATACCTTTCTGTTGCAAAAATATCTACAATTATGTTACAGGCTGATTCGGAATACCGCCCAGCCTGTAATTTGTAATATAATAAATTGTTATTTTGAGATTTCAATAATTTTAAGACTCATTATACCGCCAGGAGTTTCAACCTCGACAATATCATTAACACTTTTACCCATAAGTGCCTTGCCAACAGGTGATTCATCAGAAATTTTGCCCTCACGAGGATTGGTTTCGTTAGAACCTGAACCTACGATTTTATAAGTAGCCTGTTTACCGCTCTTTAACATCTCTACAGTAACAACAGAAGTAAGATGAACATGCTCATTTGAAGTGTTAGATTCATCAATAATTACAGCAGTTTTAAGAATAGCCTCAATAGTGGTAATTCTTGCTTCCATAATAGCCTGCTCATTTTTTGCATCATCATACTCGCTGTTTTCGGATAAGTCACCATATGAACGAGCAACCTTGATTTTCTCAGCAATTTCTTTTCGTTTGACATTGACTAATTCTTCAAGTTCATCCTCAAGATTTTTAAGACCTTCCGCAGTAAGCATAGTTGGTTTTGCTGCCATAATATATCGTCCTTTCAACAAAAAAATCAATTAATCAGTTTTAGAAAATTACTGCATATATTGTCAGATTTTTTATAATATCTTGACACAATGCACCATTAATTAAAAACTGCATACAGGTTAATTATATCATTTTATGTAACATTGTCAAGCAGAATTGAAAAAATAAAAAGACCGCAATAATACAATGTGATTTTTGTGTTATTACAGCCTTTTATCATTCTATTTTGAAGAATAAATTTGTGGATTGTCGGTTCTTCCGAGCAGATAATCTACCGATACATTAAAATAATCTGCAATTTTTATAAGTGTTTTATAATCTGCCTCTCGTGCTTCGGTTTCATATCGGCATATTGTGTTCTGATTCATATTTAATTCTATTGCAAGCCTTACCTGAGAAATATGGCGTTTTTGGCGTAATTCCTTTAATCTGAACATAAGTTCACCTCTTAACAATTTTACCTTTTAACAATTTTACCTCTTGACATTATTATACCGAAATGGTATAATGCATATATCCCAAAATGGGATATTGTCTTCGTGTTGCCGTATATATTATTATGTATAAGATAGGGGGAAAGATTTATGATTTATGTTGAAAATCTGAGAAAAGAATTTAAAAAGACCGTTAAAGAACCTGGATTAAAGGGTAGTATAAAATCATTGTTTTATCCGAAATCCGAAAAGGTTGTTGCTGTTAAGGACATAAGCTTTGAAGTTCCTGAAGGGGAAGTTCTGGGGTTTATCGGTCCTAATGGTGCCGGAAAATCAACTGTAATTAAAATGCTTACAGGTATTCTTACTCCTACATCAGGTGTTTGTACTATTAATGGAAGAAATCCTCGGGAAAACCGCAAAAGCTATGTTAAGGAAATTGGTGTAGTTTTTGGTCAGAGAACACAGCTTTGGTGGGACTTACCTTTGCGTGAAACCTATGGAGTATTAAAGGAAATTTATGAAGTCCCTGAGGATAAGTATAAAAAGCGTATGGCATTTTTGAATGAGGTTCTTGATTTGGAAAGCTTTATCACAAGTCCTGTGCGTACATTATCTCTTGGTCAGCGTATGCGTGCTGATATTGCCGCCTCACTTATTCATAGTCCTAAGGTTCTTTTTCTTGATGAACCTACAATCGGTCTTGATGTTGTGGTTAAGGATAATATCAGAAATGCTATTGAGTATATCAACAAGGAAGAAAAAACCACTGTTGTATTAACTACACACGATTTAGCTGATATAGAGCTGCTTGCAAAGAGAATTGTTATGATTGATAAAGGCTCAAATGTCTTTGATGGTTCAATTTCAGAGCTTAAAAATCGCTATGGTCAGATTAGAGAGTTACATTTTGATACTGATACAAAGAATGCTGAAAAAATTCTTTCATATGGTCAGCATTTTAATTTTGAACCGGAGGATTTATCTGTTGAATGTGAAGGCAGTCAGATGAAGGTTCGTTTTAATAGTTCAGTTGTTCCTGTATCAGAGATGCTGTCATATACCCTTGGCAAGATTAGTGTTAATGATATTAGTGTAAAAGACGCTGATATAGAGGAAATTATTCGCCGTTTGTATAAACAGGGGGTGGAATAATGCGAAAAAAACTCAGGATTTATGTTCCGTTTATTAATGCAGGAATGCAGGAAACTACTACCTACAGAGTGAACTGGCTGTTCTATATGTTTGGTAATGTTCTGGGATGCTTTATATCATACTTTATATGGAATGCTGTTTATAATTCAAGTGAAAACAGCACTATGAATGGTTTTACTATGCCACAGATGATAGTTTACATTTTTCTTATGTTTCTTACAAGTACTCTTGTAAGTAGTGGAGGTACATACGATATTGGCGAAGAAATTCGTGATGGTTCTATTGCTATGAGGCTGATTAAGCCTATCAGCTATAATGCAACTTTTTTATTTCAGGAGCTTGGAAATAAAGCTATGACAATTTGTATTCTGATTGTGCCTATGGTGGTGGGTGTAGAGATTGTCAGATTTAATTTTACAGGTGCTGTTCAGTTTAATATTTTATATTTTCTGCTTTATTTAGTTAGCTGTGTACTCGCTTACCTGATAAATTTTTTCTTTAATATCTGTTTTGGTTTTATTGCTTTTGTTATAAAATATCTTTGGGGTGCAAATCTTATGAAAAACTGCATAGTCGGTTTTTTATCAGGTCAGACCATTCCGCTTGCTTTTATGCCTGAGGTGCTTGAAAAGGTATTTTTAATATTACCGTTTGCATCATTGAATTATACTCCTGTTATGATTTATATTGGTATGTATAATGGTACAACTTTGCTGTATTTCCTTGGCTTGCAGGTCTTTTGGGCATTGTTTTTCTGGGGACTTTCAAAGCTTTTATGGAGTGTATCTGTAAAATATCTTGCTGTACAAGGGGGTTAAGGTATGAAGCTGTTAAGAAGAATGTTCCGTATGCACAGAATTTTCGTTGTGCAGGAGCTTAAAAGAATGACCGAATATAAAAGCGACTTCATAATTGGTATAATCGGATTTTTACTTGCTCAGCTTACAAATCTGCTGTTTATCTGGATAATTTTCAGCCAGATACCAAGCTTATTAGGATGGTCAATATCTCAGATTGTTTTTATATATGGATTTTCGCTTATTCCAAAGGGTATCGACCATTTGCTTTTTGATAATTTGTGGTCAATAGGTTATTTTATTGTACGCAAGGGAGATTTTGACAAATATCTTACTCGACCGATAAATACATTGTTTCATATTATGGTTGAAAAATTTCAGCTTGATGCTCTGGGCGAATTGATTATGGGAGTTGCCTTGATTTGTGTAACACTTCCTATAGTCGGAATTGAATGGAGTATTGCAAAGATATTGCTTGCATTAGCAGTAATTCCTTTTGCAACGCTGATATATGTTGGCATAAAAACTGCAACGGCAGCCATAGCCTTCTGGACAAAACGAAGCGGAAATATAATATATATGTTTTATATGGTAAATGATTTTGCAAAATATCCTGCAACGATATATAATAATTTTGTAAAGAATATTATTACTTATATAATTCCGTTTGCATTTACTGCATTTTATCCTGCAAAATATATTTTAACAGGTGAAAATCCTTTATTTAATATCGGTATGACTGTAATAATGTCTGTTATACTTATGTTTATAGGTGTAGTAATCTGGAATAAAGGTATAAATGCATATGAAAGTGCAGGTTCATAAGGCTTTTCGTGGGGAATAAGGGTATGCTTGATAAAAATTACTTTGATTTATTGATGAAATATACAAATAATAAATATCAATGGAAAAATTTAAAAGAATATATATCCATAAATATTGATTACGAAACAGAATATATGATATATCAGCCTGAGCCGAATAGGTTCAGGCTATATATCAGGAATAGGAATGATTACAAGGATTTAGGATTTTTTAGTGAAAAAAACATACGAAGAATAATTGCATTTAAGCTAAAGTGTAAAGATGTTTATTATTGTCCTGAGCATTTTGAAGAATTTAGGGAAATAAAGGATTTTCAGACTTTGATTGATAAAGCAGGCTTATATTGCAATCCTGAGTATTATTCTATTAATAATCCGCAGATAAATAAAATAAATTTATATCAGAATAGTGACGGAACATATGATTTATATTTTATGTTCAGCAATGGCAACAGGAAATATTCCTGTCAATCGGTGGAACTATCTGATGCAAATTATAAATTATATCTTGATACTGAGTACTATGAAAGGAAAATAAAAATACTTTTAGAATATTCGGAATTATTTAATGATTTTATTTCCTATGAAGAAAAAATCAACTTGATATTCGGTTGAGAAATCAGCCTGATTAATGCTAATAAAGAAATATCCGACAATAAATCTAATATAATAAACTTCTTAAAATATTTGTTTATAAATAAAGGTCAGTTTTAGTCAAAAAGGTCTTGACATTTCTAAAATTTGGTATAAAATATAATTAGCACTCAATGATAAAGAGTGCTAATTATAAATTTGTATTAAAAATTACAGGAGGCTGTATTTATGAGTATTAAACCATTACTTGACAGAGTAGTATTAAAGGTTGAAGAGGCTGAGGAAAAAACAAAGAGCGGTATTATTCTTTCATCTGCCGCACAGGAGAAACCACAGTTCGCTACAGTAGTTGCAGTTGGTCCGGGTGGAATAGTTGACGGCAACGATGTTAAAATGTATGTTAAGGTTGGCGATAAGGTTATCGCAAGCAAATATGCAGGTACTGAGGTTAAGCTTGATGGTGAAGAATACACTATCGTTCGTCAGTCAGATATTCTTGCTACAGTTGAATAATTGATTATATAAAATATATTGGAGGTTTATTAATATGGCAAAACAGATTGCATATGGTGAGGACGCTCGCAAGGCTTTAATGAAAGGTATTGACCAGCTTGCTGATACAGTAAAGATTACACTTGGACCTAAGGGCAGAAATGTAGTTCTTGATAAAAAATACGGTGCACCATTAATCACAAATGACGGTGTAACAATCGCAAAGGAAATTGAGCTTGACGACCCATTTGAAAATATGGGTGCTCAGCTTGTTAAGGAAGTTTCAATAAAGACAAATGATGTTGCCGGTGACGGTACTACAACAGCTACACTTCTTGCACAGGCTCTTATTCGTGAGGGTATGAAGAATGTAACAGCAGGTGCAAACCCAATGGTACTCAAAAAGGGTATTGCTGAAGCTATTGATGTAGCAGTAAAGGCAGTAATCAACAACAGCCAGCAGGTTTCAGGTACAGACGATATTGCAAGAGTAGCAACTGTATCATCACAGGATGAGTTTATCGGAAATCTCATTGCAGAGGCTATGGATAAGGTTACAACAGACGGTGTAATTACAGTTGAGGAGTCAAAGACAGCAGAAACCTACAGCGAAGTTGTTGAAGGTATGATGTTTGACAGAGGATATATCGCACCATATATGGTAACAGATACAGATAAAATGGTAGCAGAGCTTGACAATCCGCTTATCCTTATCACAGATAAGAAAATTTCTACAACACAGGAAATTCTCCCACTTCTTGAGCAGGTTGTACAGGGTGGCAGAAAGCTCCTTATCATCGCTGAAGATGTTGAGGGTGAGGCACTTACAACACTCGTATTAAATAAGCTTCGTGGTACATTTACTTGTGTAGCAGTTAAAGCACCAGGCTTTGGCGACAGAAGAAAAGAAATGTTACAGGATATTGCAATTCTTACAGGTGGTACAGTAATTACATCAGATCTTGGACTTGAACTCAAGGATACAACTATTGACCAGCTTGGTACAGCACGCCAGGTAAGAATTGAAAAAGAAAATACAATTATCGTTGACGGTGCAGGCGATAAGGGTTCAATCAGCGGTAGAGTTGCACAAATTCGTCAGCAGATTGAAACAACAACCTCTGATTTTGACCGTGAGAAGCTTCAGGAACGCCTTGCAAAGCTTGCTGGCGGTGTTGCAGTAATCAAGGTTGGTGCGGCAACTGAAATTGAAATGAAAGAAAAGAAGCTCAGAATTGAAGATGCTCTTGCAGCTACAAAGGCAGCGGTTGAAGAGGGTATCGTAGCAGGTGGCGGTATTGCTTGTATGAATGCAATTCCAGCTGTTGCAAAGTTTGTTGAAACACTTGAAGGCGATGCAAAGACAGGTGCAAAGATTGTTCTTAAAGCACTTGAAGAGCCACTCCGTCAGATTGCAGCAAATGCAGGTCTTGAGGGTAGTGTAATAGCTGAGAATGTTAAGAGAGAGAATAAGGTTGGTTATGGCTTTAATGCACTTACAGAGGAATACACCGATATGGTAGCCGCAGGCATAGTTGACCCAACAAAGGTAACTCGTTCAGCATTACAGAATGCTTCATCAGTAGCAGCAATGGTTCTTACAACTGAATCACTTGTAGCAGATATTAAGGAGCCAACACCTCCAGTTGCTCCAGCACCTGATATGGGCGGTATGTACTAATTAATTTTAATTAAACAAAATAATAAAAAATATTACGGCTGAGAAGATAAGCACTTTGATTAAATCTTCTCAGCCGTTTGTGTTTTTAGATTATTGTTTTATGTTTCCATATTTTCAGACTTTGATTTTTCATCGTCTGTTTTTTTCTTTTCGTTTAGTTTCTTTTTAATTACTATACCCTCATATTTCTTTTTGAAGGTCATTCTTCCGATATATTTTTTCTGACATTTCTTACATTCAAAATCCGCTGTAAATGCTTTGTTGTGAACCTTCCATTCCGATTTTCTGGTGCATTTTTTACCGCAGTTTTCACAAATCATAAACATCTGCTTTTTATCTATGTCAGGGCTGTTTATATCTGTTATAAAGCGGGTTTTAAACATCATTTTATCGTAAAAGCTGTCAGGCTCTGCATTTATGATAAATTTATTCAGAGAATTTTCCGAATATACTTTTTTCAGGCATTTGAGCGTAAGCTGTGCATCAACTACTGCTCTGTGATGCTCCTCTTCAGAAAAATTTACACCCAGCATTTCGGCACAAGCTGATAATCCCAGCTGTGCCGATGCATCGTGTATATCAAGTGCTGATTCACAATATTCCTGTAAATTACAATATTTTGTGAGAAAGGGGAGATGATAATCATTTGTATAATAGGTGTAATTTTCAATTAATGCGTGTATGTCAGAGGTACTCCATGTTATCAGAATACTGTCACCGACAAATTCTGTAAAATCTTCAACAGCCTGCATAAAATCAATGCCGTTTTCCTGTAATTCTTCATTTGTCAGCTTTGTAAGCTCCTTGACTTTTGAGCATAGCTTTTTTCCGATTTTTGGAAGTATTAATGTTGAAAAACTATCTGTTATATTCAGCTTATCATCTGTTTTTACAGCTCCGAACTCAATAATTTCATTTACAAATTTGTGATGTGATTTACTGTAGGAGCCGTTCCATTCAAGGTCAAGTATTACATAACTCATTTTTTGTGGAATGCCTGTTTCATTCTAAGTTCTTTTGAAAGAATGCGTTTTCTCATTCTTATGCTTGTAGGTGTAACCTCAACAAGCTCGTCATCTGCAATAAATTCAAGACATTGCTCAAGTGACATATTTGTTGGTGGTGTCAGCTTTAAGGCATCATCTGAACCAGATGCACGAGTATTTGTAATATGCTTCTTCTTGCAGACATTTACTGTAATATCCTCTGCCTTTGGGCTTGCTCCGACAATCATTCCTTCATAAACAGGTACGCCTGCCCCGATGAATAATCTTCCTCTTTCCTGTGCGGCATAGAGTCCGTAGGTTACAGTTTCACCTGTTTCAAAGGCTATGAGTGAACCCTGATGACGAGTAATGATTTCACCCTTGAATGGTTCATAACCGTCAAATACATGGTTCATTATGCCGTTGCCGTTTGTATCTGTGAGAAATTCAGGTCTGTAGCCCATAAGTCCTCGAGCTGGAATACGAAATTCAATATGTGTAATTCCGCCTTCTCTTGTTCCCATATTTACAAGCTCGCCTTTTCTTGAACCAAGCTTTTCCATTACCGCACCAACATATGAATCAGGCACTTCAATAATAAGAAACTCTATAGGCTCGTGAAGCTTTCCATCAATATGCTTTGTAATTACCTGTGGTCTTGATACCTGAAATTCGTAGTTTTCTCTTCTCATTGTTTCAATGAGGATTGACAGATGAAGCTCTCCTCGTCCTGATACCTTGAATGTATCTGCACTATCGGTTTCTTCAACTCTTAAGGCTACATTTGTTTCTATTTCCTTGAAAAGTCTGTCACGAAGATTTCTTGATGTAACATACTTTCCTTCCTGCCCTGCAAATGGTGAGTTATTTACAATAAAGTTCATTGTAACTGTAGGTTCGTCAATTTTTACAAATGGAAGAGCCTCAACCGCATCATTTGAACAGATTGTTTCACCAATATTAATGTCCTGTATTCCGCTTACGCATACAAGGTCGCCAAGCTTTGCTTCTTCACATTCAACTCTTTTTAGACCCTCAAACTGATAAAGCTTTGCAATTCTAACATTCTGTGTAGTGCCGTCAGTATGACAGAGTACCGCTGCTTGTCCGTTTTTAGCTGTACCTCTTTCAATTCTGCCTACACCAATTCTGCCAACGAATTTATCTGAATCAATATTTGAAATAAGTATCTGCAAGCCTGCATCAATTTCACCTGTTGGAGCAGGAATTTCATTGATAATCGCATCAAAAAGCGGTTTCATATCTGTTCCTGGTTCGTGATAATCTGTGCTTGCATAGCCGTCACGAGCTGAGGCATATACTACAGGAAATTCAAGCTGATCTTCATCTGCACCAAGCTCAATAAATAAATCAAGAACTTCGTCAACTACCTCTTCAGGTCTTGCACCAGGTCGGTCAATCTTGTTTAAAACAACAAGTGGCTTTTTGCCAAGTCCGAGAGCCTTTTTGAGTACAAATCTGGTCTGAGGCATACAACCCTCGAATGCATCAACGAGAAGTACAACACCGTCAACCATCTGTAAAATTCTCTCAACCTCACCGCCAAAGTCAGCGTGTCCAGGAGTGTCAACTATATTAATTTTTATATCATTATACATTACCGCAGTCGGCTTTGAAAGTATAGTAATACCTCTTTCTCTTTCAAGGTCATTAGAGTCCATTACACGCTCAGCTACAGCTTCATTAGCTCTGAATACACCGCTCTGCTTTAAAAGCTGATCTACAAGTGTAGTTTTGCCATGGTCAACATGGGCGATTATGGCAATGTTTCTTAAATCCTCTCTTGTATTCATAAAATTCCCTCTTTTGCATAATTTTTTATTCGGCTGATATGCTATAACGCATACCGCCAAATTACAGCATACTTATATATTATAACACCCTGCTGTAGAAAATTCAATTTATATTTTTCATTACCTTTTATAACAAAATACCGCACTTTTTGAAACATTTTCCCAATATTAAAATTTATCTGAGATAATTTGCACATTTTTAAGAAATTCTGCTTTACAATATTTGCAGATTGTTATATAATTAACATAGTTGTTTTGCAACCTACCGCACTACAACTTGCAAAACTTTTAGGAGGTAATATTATGGGCTACACTATTGCACAGAAAATAATTAAAGAACACCTTGTCTGTGGCGAGCTGATTGTTGGAAATGATATTGGTCTGAAAATTGACCAGACTCTTACACAGGATGCTACAGGTACTATGGCTTATATCGAGTATGAGGCTATGGGTATTCCGAGAGTTAAAACAGAAAAGAGCGTTGCTTATATTGACCACAACACTCTCCAGACAGGATTTGAAAATGCAGATGACCACAGATTTATTCAGTCTGTCTGCAAAAAACATGGTATTTATTTCTCAAGACCTGGTAATGGTATTTGTCATCAGGTTCATCTTGAAAGATTCGGCAAGCCGGGTAAAACTCTTATTGGTTCAGACAGTCACACTCCTACAGGCGGTGGCATAGGTATGCTTGCTATTGGTGCAGGCGGACTTGATGTTGCTGTTGCTATGGGTGGCGGTGCATATTATATTACAATGCCTAAAATGGTAAGAGTAAATCTTACTGGCAAGCTTAACCCGTGGGTTTCTGCTAAGGATATTATTCTTGCAGTTCTCAGAGTTATGAGTGTTAAGGGCGGTGTTGGCAAGATTGTTGAGTACGGTGGTGAGGGTGTTAAAACTCTTACAGTTCCAGAGCGTGCTACTATTACAAATATGGGTGCAGAGCTTGGTGCTACAACCTCTGTTTTCCCTTCAGATGAAATTACAAGAACATTCCTCAAGGCTCAGGGCAGAGAGGAAGATTATACAGAGCTTAGTGCTGATGCAGATGCTGTTTATGATGAGGTTATTGAAATCAACCTTTCAGAGCTTGAACCACTTGCAGCTTGTCCTCATTCTCCTGATAATGTTAAGCCTATCAGCGAGCTTGCAGGTCAGCAGGTTGACCAGGTATGTATTGGCTCTTGTACTAACTCAAGCTACCTTGACCTTATGAGAGTTGCTCATATTCTCAAGGGAAAGAAGGTTGCTGATAATGTATCACTTGCTATTGCTCCGGGTTCTAAGCAGGTATTTAATATGCTTGCATTAAACGGTGCTTTGGGCGATATGATTGCCGCTGGTGCAAGAATACTTGAAAGTGCTTGTGGTCCTTGTATCGGTATGGGACAGTCACCAAACAGCAAGGGTATATCTCTCAGAACCTTTAACAGAAACTTTGAGGGAAGAAGTGGTACTGCTGACGGTCAGATTTACCTTGTATCTCCTGAAACCGCTGCTGTATCTGCTCTTACAGGTGTATTCACAGACCCAAGAACTCTTGGTGCAGCTGCTGAAATCGAGCTTCCTGAAAAGTTCCTTATTAATGACAATATGGTAATTGAGCCTGCTGCTGTTGAAGATATGGATAAGGTTGAAATTCTCAGAGGACCAAACATCAAGAGCTATCCTGAAACAAGTCCTCTTACTGATACTATTGAGGCTTCCTGTTCACTCAAGGTTGGCGATAATATTACTACAGACCATATTATGCCAGCTGGTGCAAAAATTCTTCCGCTCCGTTCAAATATTCCGAAAATTTCTGAGCATTGCTTTACTGTATGCGATAAGGAATTTCCTGCTCGTGCAAAAACTCTTGAAAAGAGCATAATTGTAGGTGGCGAAAACTATGGTCAGGGTTCATCTCGTGAGCATGCGGCACTTGCTCCATTATTCCTTGGTGTAAAGGCTGTACTTGTAAAGAGCTTTGCAAGAATCCATAAGAGTAACCTTATCAATGCAGGTATTCTTCCACTTACATTTATCAATGCTGATGATTACGATAAAATCAAGCTTGGTGATATGCTTGAGCTTCCTGCTGTTAAAGAAGAAATAGCAAACGGCAATACCGTTACTGTTGTAAATCAAACTACAGGCGAAACAATTAAGGCTGATTGCGAGCTTTCAGACAGAACAAGAGCAATTATCCTTGCAGGTGGTTTGTTAGATTATACAAAGGAGAACAGCTGATTTATGGAAAAGATTAAAATGACTACTCCGCTCGTTGAAATGGACGGAGATGAAATGACCAGAATTATATGGCAGCAGATAAAGGATATTCTTATTTTGCCATATGTTGACCTTAAAAGTGAATATTATGATCTTGGTCTTGTACATAGAAATGAAACAAATGATCAGGTAACAGTTGATAGTGCCAATGCAACAATGAAGTATGGTGTTGCAGTAAAGTGTGCTACAATAACTCCGAATGCCGCAAGGATGACAGAGTATGACCTCAAGGAAATGTGGAAATCACCAAACGGTACAATCAGAGCAATTCTTGACGGTACAGTATTCAGAAGTCCAATTCTTGTAAAGGGCGTAGTACCATATATTCCAACATGGAAAAAGCCAATTTGTATTGCTCGTCATGCTTATGGTGATGTATATAAGAATACAGAAATGCGTGTTGAGGCAGGCAGTAAGGCAGAGCTATGCGTAACAAAGCCTGACGGAACAGAAGAAAGAAGCACAATTTTCAATTTTACAACAGACGGTGTTATACAGGGTATGCATAACATTGACAAGAGTATTTCTTCATTTGCACGCTCATGCTTTAACTATGCACTTGACCAGAAGCTTGATGTATGGTTTGCTACAAAGGATACAATCAGTAAGACATATGACCACCGCTTTAAGGATATTTTTGCAGAAGTATTTGAAAATGAGTATAAGGATAAGTTTGAAGATGCAGGAATTACATATTTCTATACACTCATTGATGATGCAGTAGCAAGAGTAATCCGCAGTGAGGGTGGATATATGTGGGCTTGCAAGAACTATGACGGTGATGTTATGAGTGATATGATAGCAACCGCATTTGGTTCACTTGCAATGATGACAAGTGTACTTGTATCACCTGACGGAGTATATGAGTATGAAGCAGCACATGGAACTGTACAGCGTCATTATTATAAGCATTTAAAGGGCGAAGAAACCTCTACAAACTCAGTAGCAACTCTCTTTGCTTGGACAGGTGCATTAAGAAAGCGTGGCGAATTTGATAAGCTGCCTGAGCTTATGGAATTTGCAGATAAGCTTGAGTCAGCAACAATCAAGACAATCGAGGATGGCGTAATGACAGGTGACCTTTATGCAATCTCAACGCTTGAAAACAAGAAAAAAGTAAATTCAACAGAATTTCTTGAAGCAATTAACGAGAGATTAAAGGCAAGCCTTTAATGATATGAATATATAGGCTCAGAATAATATATAATTTATTAGTTTTGAAATGTATCATAATATCCCCTGTCGGATTGAATTTCGGCAGGGGATAGGGTGAGAATAAAAGGAGTATTAAGTAATGTCTAAAGACGGTATTTCAATGTCGGTTATTAGGCGGTTGCCGAGATATTATCGCTTTTTGTCTGAATTGAATGAACAGAATGTTGACAGAATATCATCAACAAAGCTGGCTGAGATAATGAATGTAACAGCATCTCAGGTAAGGCAGGACTTAAACTGCTTTGGAGGTTTTGGACAGCAGGGTTACGGATACAGTGTGAGCCAGTTGAAAGAAGAAATCAAGAAAATTCTCGGCTTAAACAATAATTACAGAGCTGTATTAATCGGAGCAGGAAATCTTGGAAAAGCTGTTGCAATGCATATGAATTTTGACAGACTTGGATTTGAGCTGATAGCTTGTTTTGACAATAACCCTGCAAAGATAGGGGAACAGCTTAATGACATTACAGTAAAACCGGAATCAGAGCTTGAAGAATTTTGCAGACACAATCATATAGATACAGCATTTTTATGTATTCCGAGAGCCTGCGTTGAAGCTGTACTTGATAAGCTTTATAATCTTGGAATTAAGAATTATTGGAATTTCAGTCATTACGATATAGCGACAAGGTACCATGATACATTGGTAGAAAATGTACATTTAAGTGATAATCTTATGACCTTGTGTTACAGAATGAACAACAGTAAAAATCAATAAGCTTATAGCTGAACACAAATTACAAATCAGAAAATAACAGGCTATCTCAGAAATGGGGTAGCTTTAATAATATAGATTGAAAAAGTTATGGGGGAGAAAAAATGCGATTATTTGTTGCAAGACATGGGGAAAGCGTGTGGAATGCTGAAAATAAAATTTGCGGAAGAACAGATATTCCGCTGAATGAAAACGGAGTAAAGCAGGCACAAAGGCTTGCAGAGCGTCTGAAAGATAAAAAAATTGATTTAATTATATCTTCACCGCTTTCAAGGGCAAGAGCGACAAGTGAAGAGATAGCAAAGGTATGCAAAGTGCCGATAATAATTGACGAAAGAATAATAGAACAGGATTACGGAATATATAACGGAGGCAGTAATAAGGCAGAGGGACTGCTTGAAAACAAGCACCATTTTGCATATAGATACCCCAACGGAGAGTCGATGATGCAGGTAGCTTGCAGGGCATATGGTCTGATAGATGAGGTTAAGGAGAAGTATAGTAATCTAACGGTTTTGCTTGTATGTCATGGAGCAGTTGGCAGAGTAATAAATACATATTTTAATGATATGACAAACGATGAATTTTACAATTTTCTGTTGCCAAACGCAGATTTTGTTGAATATTCTTTGTAAAATGTTTACCAGAAAACTTTGTGTAAAATTAAATACAAACTTCCTTTTGGATTTATGATAAGGGCTAAGATAAGTTAAAGGAGATTGGGATATACTTTACTAATATCGGAAAGATATAACTAAACAGAAAAAGAGTTACTATTATATTTCAAGTTGTTTATTATCTCCAGAGGAACTTCTTCATCATGCACGAATGGAGTGGGCGGTTGAATCAATGCATTGGCTTCTTGGTGTTCATTTTGAGGAGGATTGGTGTTAAGATATAAGTATGGACACAAAAAGTTGAACGAGTTATAATAATA
>JAKSRB010000120.1 GCA_024403825.1 Ruminococcus sp.
GTGAGATTTTACAAAAAGTATAAAAATATTTGGCTATTTTTTATCTTGATAATTTGGTAATAGCAAATTATAATTAATATAACATATTTGTTAAATATAGAGGAGGTTTACAAATGAAAGGTTTATTAAAAAAAGCGGTAAGTATTATTTTATCAACGACATTGGCGGTATCAATGTCAACAGCTGCAATGGGAAGTGCTTCGGCAGTTTGTGCAACGGAGCATTTTAATCCTGAGGGTTACGAAACCTATAGGTATTACTTTTATATGCCTGATGATTGGTATAATGAATATGCAGAGTCAGCAGGAATATATTGGTGGAGTGGGGATGGTGCCCCTGAAACATGGACAGGTTATGTAGCCGAAAAATCTGATATTTCAAATCTTTATTATTGTGATGTTCCAACGAGTGTTACAACGATTATTTGGAATAACACAGTTGATGGTGGCACAGACTCAGATGAGCTTATAACACATTGTGGTGCTCAGACAGTTAATATACCAAGCGAATATTATGAAGAGGGCGACAGCGACTTATATTTTGAGGGGCTTTTTTATGCTAATGGTGAACCGAAATTGAATTTTGATAATATGGTTTATGTTGTTGATTCTGAAAAAGTTGTTATTTCTACTGATCTTATAAATAAAGGAAGTATTATTGCTGGTGGCGAATGGTATTACTATTATGGTGACGGTAAATATGGAACAGAGCCAACACTTGAAATGGCTTTAGAAAATGGTGGATATTATAATCAGCCTTACTGTACTCCAGGAGTTACACCAAAGAAAGATGGTTATAAACTGACTGTAAATACGGAATCTAATGTGTTTCCTAAGATTAGTGCTGAA
This sequence comes from Ruminococcus sp., assembly GCA_024403825.1. Classification (GTDB taxonomy): domain Bacteria; phylum Bacillota; class Clostridia; order Oscillospirales; family Acutalibacteraceae; genus Ruminococcoides. The sequence continues at coordinate 849 of JAKSRB010000120.1, forward strand.
TATTCTTCTAATGATACAGTAACAATAAATTATTATGTAAATACTGAGAGCCACCTTGAAAATTTTGAATGGAGTTTAAAATATGACAACGAAATTTTAACACCTGTTTATACAAGTGGAAAAAAACTATGTCCGAATATTGTTGGCGGTTTGGCTAATTTAGCTAACCTTGGTACAATTAAATATGTGTTTTCACAGGTTGAGCAGTTAGATGAATATTCTGATTTTGTAAATAATTCAAAACAGCTTTTAATTACATGTACATTTAAAATTAATCAGGATAAATTGCAAAACAATGATTTATCTACTAATATAAAACTTAATGTTAAAAATATGACATTAGCTGATTTTGACAAAGAAAGTGGAAATGTTGTTGTTGATACTCAAAAAATTTTAGTTCGTCAAAGCAAAATTACTGATAATATACTTTCTCTGAAATATATGGCATCAGAATTAAAAGATAATATAGTTGAAGCATCTGGTGGTTCGTTATCTGAGTTTACATATGGTGATTTTGTATGCTATTACGATTATGACGGTGTTGCAATAAAGTCATACAAGGGAATAGATGAATTTGTTTTAATACCTGAAATAATCAACAATCAGCCTGTAGTTAAAATTGATAATAATGCATTTGCAAATTCAAAAATTATAGGTGTATATATACCGTACAATATTAAAAGGATTTATAATTTAGCATTTAATAGTTGTGATAACTTACACTTTGTCTTTTATGGAAAATCTCCTTATGAGTATAATGATATTACATTTATTGGCGGAAACAATAATTTAAAAGTAAATCATATTGAATACAATGTTACCCCTTCAGAAAATCTGGTTATAAAAGCTACGGTTGAGCCTACTTGTCAGAAAGATGGTTATGACAGTTATATTTGTAGTGTTTGTAAATATAGTTATAACTACAATTATAAATCAAAGGTTGATCACAATCTAAAAATTGATACATATAGTCCGTCAAGCTGTAAAAAGAAAGGCTATAAGGTTGAAAAATGTACATATTGTTACGAATATTTCTATAATGAAATCCCATATTCAGCTCATTGTTTTGAAGATAATTTCTGTATAGGATGTAATATAAATATCTATGATTATGCAAAGTCTGAGCATAATTATAATAGTAATGAAAATAGAGATTGGGAACTTTGTCTTAAAAATGCACATTCAATTAACCTGACATTCTCGAAAAATACTAATTTTGAATCAGATTATGATTATCTTTATATTTATGATAAAAATGATATATTAGTTGGTAAATATACTTCTAATCAGCTTGCAGGCAAAACAATTACGGTTAATGGAAATTATGTAAAATTGAATTTGAAATCAGATAGCTCAATAAACAGCTATGGCTTTGAGCTTGCTGATGTAAATATTGAATTATTGGGTGATGCTAATAATGATGGAATAATTAATGTTACAGATATAACAGAAATTCAGTCATATATAGCTGGAATTAGCAGAAAAAGTGATATTGATACAGAAATTATGGATACAGATAATAACGGCGTTGTAAACATTAAGGATGCAACAACTATCCAAAAATATCTTTGTCAGCTCATTAATGAATTAGGTTAAATTTTCAAGGCAATGCTATGCGTTTTTATGCAAAGCATTGCCTTACTTATCTTATTGTGAAATTTTACAAAAAGTGTAAAAATATTTGGCTATTTTTTATCTTGATAATTTGGTAATAGCAAATTATAATT
>JAKSRB010000121.1 GCA_024403825.1 Ruminococcus sp.
ATGGCAAAAATTGGCTTTGTTAATGATGTAGTTCGTGGTATTAAAAAGGTTATTGATGGCGCTCAGCCCAAAACTGAAACAGTTAAAGAAACTGTTGTTGTAAATAACAATGTTGCATCCTCTAATACCAATGCTCTTTTAGAGCGTGCTTTTATGTTCCTTGAGGATGGCAAATGGGCAGAGGCAGACGAATACTGCGAAAAGGTACTTGATGCCGAGCCAAAGAACGCTGAAGCTTATCTTGGAAAGCTGATGGCGGAACTTCAGATTAAGACAAAAGATAATCTTAAAAATGTTTCAGACCCCTTTGATGGTAAAGACAACTGCGTTAAGGCAAGCAGATTTGATTCAGCAATAGCTGAAAAATTAAAAGCAGATAACGAGTATATCCGTGATAGGAATGAAAATACCCGTAAAATAGGTGTTTACAATAAAGCTAACACAGAAATGAAACTAGCTAAAACAGAAGAAGAGTTTAAATCAGCAGCAGTGACTTTTAACTCAATCAAAGGTTTCATGAATTCTGATGCAAAAGCAAAGGAATGTCTTGAAAAAGCGGAAAATGCTCGTAAGGATGCTATTTATGACCTTGCTATATCAGAAATGAAAAAACATAAAACCTCTGACTATGAATCAGCTATTTCTAATTTTGAACGTATAATTGATTGGAAAGATTCCCGCAATAAGATAAATGAATGCAACAAGGGTATTGAAGATATAAGAATAGCTGAAGAAAAGGCAGAGGCTGAAAGAAAGCGTAAAGCAGAAGAGGCAAGAATAGCTGCTGAGAAAGCAAAAGAAAAAACAAAGAAAATTGCAATAGTAGTTACACCTATAGTTGCAGCTGTTGTAGTATTCTTAATTGTGCTTAATACAGTTATATTACCTGCAAGTAATTATAAAAAAGCAAAGGAAATGTTTAAAAACGCCAAAGTTGGAGATATGATAATTTTTGGTACCTATGAGCAGGATAATAAAATCACTAATGGTAAAGAAGCAATTGAATGGCGAGTACTTGCAAAGGAAGGTAATAAAGTTCTTATAATAAGCGAAAAAGCACTTGATTGCCAGCAATATAATTCAAGTTGGACCGACGTTACTTGGGAAACATGTACATTACGTAAATGGATGAACAAAGATTTTTATAATTCAGCATTCAATGCAGGTGAGCAGACAATTATTGCTGATACAAAGGTTACAGCAGACCCCAATCCGAGTTATTCAACTAACCCCGGTAATGATACAACAGATAAAGTATTCCTTCTTAGTATAGATGAAGCATATAAATATTTCTCATCAGTCGAAGATAGAAAGTGTGTGCCTACAGCCTATGCAATATCAAATGGTGCAGACACAAGTAGTAGCTTCACCAAAAATGGCGAAGCCACTTGTTGTTGGTGGTTGCGCTCGCCTGGCGGCGATTATGGTTTTGCTGCTATTGTCAACTACGTTGGCCTTATCGGCGGCAAAGGCGACTTTGCCGATTATAGTGATTACTGTGTTCGTCCGGCTTTATGGATTGAAATAGGTTAACAGAGGGGTAAATAATGAAACATTTATTTGAAACTAATAAATTCAGCAAAGCTGAATTTGTTGCCTATTTGAATCAGAAAGGAAGAAACCATCCATATTACAAATATTATTCACCTAAATATAAAGTGGATAATATAGTCGCTACTAAATCTATTTACCTTTCTTCGGGAAAAGATTGGAACGACACAAAGGATAGTAAAAAAATAGGTAAAAACTGCTTTGCAACATGTTTTTCTTGCACAAAAATTGAAAATGTTGCTATGTGGATGCTTTACGGTGGAATAAATGGTGATGGTGCTATGATTGATTTTTCAAAATCAGTCATAAACAATATTGTTGATTCAACCAAAAGCATTGAGCTTGGAGCATTTGTCGATGACGAGTTTTGCAGAAATATGACTTTAACTGAGGGCCAGTTTACCATTGAAATGATTGATATCGTTTACTCAGATAAAGTAGATAAGTCGTATAATTTAAGAAGACAGGATGAATTAGTACTTGGCATAGACGAAAAAATATACGAAATGATTTCTGGCTTTTGTAAATCATATTCCTGGCGATATGAATCAGAATGCAGAATGATTATCAAGGTTGATAAAAAAATCAAGATTGATGACAGTATAAACACTGCAAGAGTTTTACTTAGCGACAGAGATTTAGAAGAAATAAAGAAAAACATTACTTTATCTCCGTTATATGATGGAAAACATAAAAGCTATAAGCAAAGTGCTTTAAAAGGTGAAGTATGTTGGGATCTGTGTAAGAATTGTAAAAAAGTGAAATAATCCAATTCCAGATAAAGAAAAATATTTCAAGAAATTTATTTATATTTTTGTAAAACTATTGAGGAGAAAATATGAGTATATTCAAATGTAAAATGTGCGGCGGAGACTTAAACATTACAGAAAATGTTACTGTGTGTGAATGTGAGTATTGCGGCACAAAACAAACCGTACCTAATGCAGATGACGAAAAGAAGGTAACAC
>JAKSRB010000122.1 GCA_024403825.1 Ruminococcus sp.
TGGAGCTTGTGACGGGACTCGAACCTGCGACCTGCTCATTACGAATGAGCTGCACTACCAACTGTGCTACACAAGCAAATGCTTTACATATTATTTCATAAATCCATTATATAACATTATTAATAAAAAATCAAGTAAATTTTTAATGGTGGCGTAATAGCACGCAAAAACTGAATATAAATCACAATTTTGTTTAATAATTCCAAATACGAATAATAGAAATCTTTTATAGTGATAAACTTGCAGTAATTAGGAATAATATAACAAATATTATATGATAAATTCTTTAAAATTCACAAAAATAGTCTGTGGATATTTAGCACAGCTGTAGATTGTGTCGAATAATTGTATTATAATATTAAGCAGTATTATTATAGGAATTTTTTATAATAATATCAACTCTATTTAGTTGGGAAGTGTTTTAATTGCCTAAACGCAAATGTAGCGACATAAACCAGAATGTGGGTCGCAGACTTAAGCAGTATCGTGTTGCTTGTGGTCTAACACAGGAGCAGGTTGCTGCAGTTCTTAATATTAACAGGACTACTTATACAAAATATGAAACAGGTGTTTCTGAACCAAGCCATGAATTACTTAGACAGATTGTTGAAATTTATGGTACAGATTTCAATTCAATTCTTGCTGAAAGAGGTTCCTTTGAGCATGATGTTTTTGATATGAAAATGCCAATGTATAACCTTACTCGTGATGAACAGCAGCTTATTGCTTTTTATCGTACTATGGACGATATTGAGAAAAGACAGGTTGACGAGGTTCTTAACAGCATCGTAGAAGAGAGAAATCGTCGTTTAATTGGTTATCCTGATGCTCAAAAATAAAAAGTACTTTACTTTTTATTTTATGTATGTTATAATGTGATTGTTGACCGTTCACTTGGTGTAGGGGTTAAGCCGTTTTGCGGAATTTCACAGCCCTATTCTGAGAAATTGGTGACAAATTTTTTAAAAGGTGGAATTTATAATGTTAAAAGAAGAAAAGCAGGCTATTATTGCTGAGTATGCTACTCATGAAGGTGACACAGGTTCTCCTGAGGTTCAGATTGCTCTTCTTACAAAGAGAATTAATGATCTTACTGAGCATCTTAAGGTTCATAAGAAAGACCATCACAGCAGAAGAGGTCTTCTTAAGATGGTTGGTCAGAGAAGAAGTCTTCTCGCTTACCTTACAAAGGTAGATATCGAGAGATACCGTGCTATCATTAAAAGACTTGGTATTCGTAAGTAATCTTTTAAACATTAAGGGCAAGCGAAAGCTTGCCCTAATTGCGGTGAATATTATTTCATCACATAATGTTTTATTTGATTAGCAATAATAAGTATTGGTACTATTTTAACTTTTTGAGATTTTATATGCTGTTTTTTAGCGGTAAAACGGGTAAGCAAAATTTTTACTTGTCGGTTTTATTGCTAAATCAGCGTAAAATCTCACAGCATTATTTGAAAGGATTTTACAATGAACAGAATTATGACTTTTGATAAGTATAGGGTTTTTGAAACTGAGTTTGCAGGCAGACCTTTAAAGGTTGAAACTGGTAAAATGACTCAGCTTGCAAATGGTGCTTGCCTTGTACATTATGGCGATACAACAGTTCATGTTGCAGTTACAGCATCACCAAAGCCAAGAGAAGGTGTAGATTTTTTCCCACTTTCAGTTGACTATGAAGAAAAAATGTATGCAGTAGGAAAAATTCCTGGTGCATATTTAAAAAGAGAAGGAAGACCATCTGAACATGCAATTTTAACAAGTCGTGTTATTGACCGTCCAATTCGTCCGCTTTTTGATAAAAGTATGAGAAACGATGTTTCTATCGTTTGTACTGTAATGAGCGTTGATGATGACTGTCAGGCTGAAATAGTTGCTATGATTGGTGCTTCAATCGCAATTTCAATTTCAGATGTACCTTGGAATGGTCCGATTTCAGGATGTTCAGTAGGTATGGTTGATGGCGAATTTGTAATAAATCCAACTGCTGAGCAGCGTAAGGTTTCAAAAATGGCTACAACTGTAGCTTCAACAAGCTCAAGAATTGCTATGATTGAAGCTGGTGCTGATTGCGTTTCTGATGAAGATATGTATAATGCCATTATGTTTGGTCATGAGGCAAATCAGAAGATTATTGAATTTATTGAGAGCATTAAGAATGAGATTGGAAAGCCAAAGTTTGAATTTGCAAGTCTTGAGCCTGACCACGATATGTTTGAGGCTATTAAGGCTTTTGCTGAGGAAGATGTAAAGCTTGCTCTTGATACAGATGATAAAACTGTTCGTGATGAGCGTTTAAAGCCAATATATGAGGCAGTACACGAAAAATTTGATGAGATTTATCCTGAGTGTGAAGCCCTTATTGATGAATGTTTGTATAAAACACAAAAGTTCATTGTAAGAAGATGGTTGCTTGATGAGCAGAAGCGTGTTGACGGAAGAGGTATGGATG
>JAKSRB010000123.1 GCA_024403825.1 Ruminococcus sp.
GATATATTTCATTTCAAATTTATTATATCACAAAAATGACTGCATTCCTACCTTTGGGCAAGAGTGCAGTCAATTTTTTTACTTTTTGATAATCTGCGTACTACTCATATTCATTGCTTCAATTCGTAAGGCTGTTTTTTTACAGCCCCAATATCTATTCATTTTATCTGTTAAATGCCTAAATCCGTTTTAAAAATTTCTGTAATCTTTTCTGCGTTTTCAGATACTATCATTGAAACATACAAGCCATTCTGCTCAACCTTGCATTTTTCTATCATCTCAGCCTGCTGAGGATTATAGTTTTTATTCTCATTAAGCTTTGCGTTATATCTGTTATCAAGCGCAGTTTTAATTCCCTCGGCAGACGCTTTATCCTTTGCTTTAATCAGCACAATTTCCTCCTGCTCAACGCCGGAATTATTAATGCCACCCGCAAATTCATCAACGCTTTCGGCAGAAATTCCATAATATCTGTAAAGGCTTTCAGTTGATTCAAGCTGATTCATCTCGCTTAAATTCACCTGAGCTTTAATATCGTTATACACATCAGAAAGTACCATTTTGCCACCACCAGCCGAGCAGGCTGTAAGCACAAATGCCATCATTACAGATACAGCAAAAATCGTAAGCTTTTTCATATAAAACCTCCGTTAAACATTATTTTTAAGAAAATCACCCCACATTGCACATGATGTATCATTAAAGTGAATTCCCATAGCGCCTTCATCGCCACAGTATTCAAGTGGCAGATAACCGTCTTTGTCGGCAAGCAGGTTGTAAACATCAAGATATTTATAACTCTTGTCAGCACAGTAGCTTTCAAGCTTTTTGTTAAATTCTCTAATCTTTTCATTATTGAGCGACTCTGATTCCTTGCCCATAAGGATTGGAGTAACCGACTGAACATAAATCTTTGCATCAGGAGAATTCTTTACAATTCTGCTTATAAGCTCATCAGCACTCTTCATTGAGTCATCAATGCCATACAAACCGATATCGTTCATACCAAGCATAACAAAAACCTTGTTTGCGCCTGTTTCAACAGCACAGTTTTCAGTAAGACAGGTTTTGCCCTTGTAGTATGGATGAACTGCATTTTCATGATTAAGATCCCATAAGGCACTTGTGTAGCCAAGACTGCCTGCGCAGAAGAACTGTGCCTTGCCTAAAGCATCGGGAGTCTTGTCACAGTAGTAGCTGAGCTTTAGTGTTACGCTGTCACCAACAAAAACTGCATCATCAAACCATTGAGCATCAACAGGTGACGAGTGAGTTGCATCAGCAACATTTGAATTTTCGAGTGCACCTGAGCTTTCTGAAACAACAGATGTCTTATCACTTTCATCATCAGCTGATGAGTTTTCCTTTGTACAACCTGCAAATGCAATGACAGCTGTGCATACAAGTGCTAAAAGTATAGTTAAACGCCTTTTCAAAAAAAGCACCTCATTTCGACAAAATAATACATAATTATTTTACAAAATCAAAGCAGAAAAGTCAATAAAAATACATAACAAAAATATTGCTAAATTCACGAACAAACTGTATGCAGTTGCCTTATTCAACATTGTGTGCTATTATAATTACAGATATTTACTAATTCTGGAATGATGATATGGACAATAATAATTTGACTATGGTGGCAAGAATATACACGCAGTTTTCAGAAAAATTCGGTATTCCCCGTCAGAGCGGTCTTGTAAAATCTCTGCTTGCAGAAATACACTTTGAGGGCGAATTTAAAAATGCTGATGCAGTAAGAGGAATTGAAGATTTTTCTCACCTATGGCTGTTGTGGGGATTCACAAGGGCGCAGTACAAGGATGCTGTTACTGTTGCACCTCCAAGGCTTGAGGGCAGTGAAAAAAAGGGAGTTTTTGCAACCCGCTCGCCATTCAGACCAAATTCAATCGGACTTTCAAGCGTTAAGCTTGAAAAGGTGGAATACAAGGCAAACGGTGAACCTGTGCTTATTGTGTCCGGTGCAGATATACTAAACGGAACTCCGATTTATGACATAAAACCGTATTTACCTTATACCGACTCTCACCCAGAGGCAGTCGGAGGCTTTGCAGAGGCATATAAAGACAAGGTTATTGATGTTGATTTCCCTGATTTTCTAAAGAAAAAGCTACCTGAAAATCTTGTAAAAACGGTGTATGATGTGCTTGCACAAGACCCAAGGGCAGCCTATAACAAAAAGCCAGATTATGTTTACGGAATGAACTTTGCTGACTTTGACATTCGCTTTACCGTAGCTGGCAACATTTTACATATAGTGGAGATTACCGATAAAAATGCAGATACGATAAAATAATTTAAGGGGCTGTAAAAAAACAGCATAAAAAACACCGCAAATCATATAAAAGTG